>CAZKSK010000272.1:0-3554 GCA_964555225.1 uncultured Bacteroides sp. | reverse complement strand
AGGTCATGCGCAGATTGTCGCAGAGCAGCGACTATTATACCATGTGGGCGCATCAAGTGGCGGTGATATTAACCGAATACTGAAGTCTATGTGCCCTGCTTTTTTTATTAGATCAACCCAAGATATTGAAATTTAAGGAGGAAAATAGCAATGGCATTTATTGATGATCAACTGCTTGAATTCAAAAGATTAATAGAGGATTCGATTATTACAGGTGGCGCAAAAGGAAAAGAGTCAATGATTCGATCCTCTGTGCTTATCAACTTGATTCATGATGCGGTCAAATATGAATTTATACAGGCTGGGGTAAAACGCAACAACATTTATCCACACTTTGGTGACACAAAACCAGAGTTGAAAATGGCTGGATTTTTAAAGCAGAAAGATCAAGATGTATGTATCGTTCCATCGAATATTAGAAAAGCAGCTACAACTATCAACTGGGGACCATTAGCTTTTGAAAGTAAAAATGATCCTTATGGCTTTGATTACTCAACCAACACTTTGGTCATTAATGTTAGGAGTCAAATGAGCAGTCTTGCAAAAAATTCAGATACCCTATTTGAAAGAACTTTTGCAGAGGCACAAAACCTCCATATGCGCTACCCGGATATTGTACTCGGTGAAGTTTATTTGATACCCGTTCACGAATATGACGATGATATGGTAAAACGCAATCAAGTTGGATTCCGTGATAGGCAGACAAACATTGAGAAGTACATAAGTTTCTTCAACTCTATAAATAATCGTCCAACCGGCGGGGAAGATTATGCATATGAAAGATGTGCTTTATTAGTTGTGGATTTTAACCGTCCGCAACCATATCTTTTTAGAAATAGTGCAGAACTCAAGAGAGCTGGCTACATTTCACCATCTTTTGGTATCGAATATGCATCGTTGAATTTTCATGATTTTGTGGATGACATCCTCGGTGTCTACTCCGAACGATATGATATTCGAAACTTAATGGAATAACACAAAAAACAAACAGGTCACCTTTATTTTGCTACATGAAGGTGACCTGTCATTTTATTTTATTTCTACTATCTGTTCAATGTCACATTTAAGATACTGACATACTTTTTCAATAATCTCTAATGATACAGGCTCATCTTTTCCCATTTTGGATAATGCTGACGAACTGATTTTTGCTCCAGAAATTAAATCTGTGCGTTTCATTTTCCTATCGATGAGTAATTTCCACAATTTATTATAACTAATTGCCATAGCGAAAACCTCATTCAAGATTATAATAATTCCATAAAAATGTATTCAGTTCTTCTTCCGAGGCTTTTAAGATAAATTCAATATCACTTTCAGAAAACCATGGGAGAGAAAAACGCTCGACATATTTTTTTTGATAGCAATAATAGCCGCCTTCTATGGAATAACTCGTGTTGCTGATATAATAGTCCATAAGCTGGGAGTTTAGCACCCTTTGTAATACATCCAAAGTATATCTATCATTCTCGAAAACCGCATATCCATTGCAAAACAGAGCATCTTCACTATCAACATAAATGAATTTTGGCTTATTTGAAAATGTTGGAAACAGAAGTTTTTTCCCATATTTGTTTAATCCCTGCGTTCTACCATAAGCATACCAACCTTGTGGATTTCCCTTTCCTTTATCTCTTGAGTCAAGTTCCTCTCGCTGCAGGGAAAGGCAAGCATATGTAAGTGGAAAAGATGATAAAAATACGTTTTCATCTATAAGCGTATAGCCATTGGTGCTTTTCACATACGGAAAAATAATGTATCTTTTGGCATCTTCAATATTATCGTGCTGCTTCAAATCCGGTATTTTATAAATCGGTTTTACAAGGTCGGATTCAATGTAATACTTTTGCGTTCCGATTCGCTTGAAATATCCGTTATTATCGCATTCAACCAAATATACACCGTCTCTTAATGTTGCAATTCCCGTTCTGATAAACTCTTTAATCGAAATCATTTGCGATTCGATTTTTCGCAGATTTCTAAATGTAACTTGATCAACTAATTTCCACCCATTTTTATCAAGGCTATCATACGGCATTTTTTTAAAAGAAATTGTCGACAATTTCTTGCTAATATCTTCTGCCTTTTCCATTACACAGTATTCAAATTCTTTATCATTTTGTTTGGAAAGGATGAGGATACAGTTGTATGTACGAACCGGCTTGAAAACCATATTATCACCAAAGTCAAAAATACGTTTCGGAAGTCGGTATACCTGCAGATATTCACGCAATTCAAGTGCAGACTTTATTGTTAAAAAGTTGTTTGGAATAATATAGCCCAGAAGCCCATTGTCACCAAGGAAACTCACTGCATACTCAATAAAAGCATAAAAAATATTAAACACTCCGTTTTGAGTAGTAGAAAAGGTTTCTTTAAGATACCGAACAGTTTCTTTGTTCATATCATGTGGGTTAACGTATGGAGGATTTCCAATTATATAATCGAATGCCGCTACTCCAAACTCTACTGTCCACTTGCATTTTAAGCTATCGCGGCATAGTACATTAGGGGTGACAGCATTGTAATTACAGCCGTGTTTTGCACATAGGAGTCGCAAAACCAAATTACACCTGCGAACATTATCAGCATCAATATCAATGCCGTAAATATTATTATTTATGACAGTGTCTATTCCTACGTTAAATTTTGAGGAAATCATTTCAGCCGCAGTAATTAGGAAAATTCCACAGCCGCATCCCGGATCAATTATAGAAAGCCCTTCGTCATACTCGGACAGTCCTTCAAAAAGATTCTTCGCTATATATTCAGCTATGTACTGAGGTGTGAATACTATCCCGTTTTCATCCTTATTGTTTTCTTCCAATAAAGATTCGAACAGTTCAATTATGGTTTCTAAATCAGTATCTAAATTTGATTTTCTAAGAATATCCTCTATCTCCGCTGATTCTTGAGAATTATAATGGTCGTCGTTGCAATGGTAGTCATTTAAACAATAACGCATTATTCCATCTTCAATTTGAGAAAACGAGTATTCTGTTAACTGCTTTTTAAGCATCGCATATGTTGAAAGACGGTCAAGTTTTGCGTTTCCCATTATAGATTGTCCTCCGTTATTACGATTTCAGCTATGTCGGAAATATCGCATTGCAGCGCATAACATATTTTTACTAATACTTCCGTGTTCACATTCTGGTTTGATGATAACTTTGAAATTGTAGAACTGCTCAATCCGGCCGCTGTCGCCAAATCTTTCTTTTTCATCTTTTTATCAATAAGTAATTTCCATAGATTGGAGTAATCAATATACATCACTAACACCTCCGGGATAATACGATAAGAGTATACCACACTCGAAGCCAAAAAACAATGCGTTCTCGTAAATGATTTCTAAATATTAGAATTTTCTTGTGAGAAAAGAGCATAATTTAAGACCACACTAAAGGTTTTATCCTTCGGTGTGGTCTTTAGTTTGTGCCTCCGCTTGAGGAGTGCCGGTCATAAATTTTCTTGTTTCAGAAAATCCCTATCTGGCACTCCCTTTACAGGCGGCTCCTTTGGAGTTTCTATTTACTTAGCTATTGCTTAACCCT
>CAZKSK010000271.1:0-3558 GCA_964555225.1 uncultured Bacteroides sp. | reverse complement strand
AAAGGAAAATCTTTCTACTTTTAAAGCTTTTGGTACTTGTTTTAATGAACTGGGGTGGGATGCTTTGAATATATTGCCCTCAGATAAGCAGGAAACTATTATGAAACAGCTTTTTGCTCCCGACGGTGATTTGCATTTTTCTGTAGGCCGCATTCCTATGAATGCAAATGATTATGCCCGTAATTGGTATAGTTGTGACGAAGTTGACGGAGATTTTCAATTGAAATATTTTAATATTGATCGTGATAAGCAAACGTTGATTCCGTATATTCACTTTGCTCAGAAGTATAATCCGAATATAACTTTCTGGATTTCTCCGTGGAGTCCTCCTACCTGGATGAAAACAAATCATCATTATGCTTGCAAAAGCGGAAAATATAATGATTTGCCTGAAACCAGGCAGGTCAATATTTTCACGGACAATCAATTTATTCAGGATCCGCGTTATTTGCAGGCTTATGCCGATTATTTCTGCAAATTTGTAAAAGCTTATCGGCAGGAAGGCGTATCGATTACCAATGTGATGTATCAAAATGAGGCTTATGCCCGTACGGAATACCCCGGATGTGCTTGGACGGTAGAAGGAACAACCCGTTTCCTTGCCGATTATCTGATTCCGACTTTAGCAAAAGAACTTCCGGGTGTCAATGCATATTTGGGTACTCTCAATACGAATAGAATGGATATCGTTGAAAAAATTCTTTCCAATGATAAATTGGCTAAAGGTATTAAAGGTATTACATTCCAATGGGAAGGTGGACAGATATTACCAAAGATAAGAGCTAAGTATCCTAGTTATTCTTATATTCAATCTGAAAGTGAATGTGGTTGGGGCGAAATTGATTGGAAATCTGCAGAACATATTTTTGATTTGATGAATCATTATCTGGCTAATGGATGTGAAAAATATGTATTTTGGAATGCAATTCTCAGTGATAAGGGTATGAGTTCGTGGGGATGGTCTCAAAATTCTCTAATCAGAGTGAATTCACAGACTAAGATTGTAACTTATACTCCGGAATATTTTGCGGCTAAACATTATAGCCATTTTATTTCTGCAGGTTCCACAATTGTCGGATATAAAGAATCCGGCACTGATAAGAAACCGATATTGGTGGTAATGACTCCACAAAAGAAATATGTAGTAATAGCCGGGAATCTGGCTGATAAAAAACAGAAGATGAGTGTGAAATTAGGAAAACATTATTTGAATGCTGATTTAGCGCCACATTCATTTCATACTTTCTTGATGAAATAAGATTACCTAAAATTAATAAATATGAAAAAAAATCTGCAGTGGTCAATTATTGTAGTGTGTTTTATCTTGTTCGGAAATTTATTTTCAATTGCAGCGGAGCGTTTAAAATCAGCTCCGGATTGGGAAAATGAGACTATTCTTTCTATCAATAAGGAACCCGGGCACACGACTTATGTACCTTTTACTTCAGTGGAAAATTTAAAGAATTCACCTTCTTATCGTAAAGGTTGGATTCATCCTAATTCTTCTTGTTATCAATTGCTGAATGGAATGTGGAAGTTTCATTGGGTTAAACAACCTTCTGAACGTCCTGTAAATTTCTATAAACCTAATTATGATGTATCGGGATGGAAAGAGATTCCGGTACCTTCCAATTGGGAGATGTATGGTTACGGAACTCCTATTTATACTAATATTCGTTATCCTTATAAAGTTAATCCTCCTTATATTCAAGGAGAAGGTGATTTTACGAGCGTAACGGAGCCTAATCCGGTAGGTTCTTATCGTCGGGATTTTAATGTTCCAAATTCATGGAAAGGTCAGGAAATCTTTATTCATTTTGATGGAGTCTATAGTGCTATGTATCTTTGGGTAAATGGTCATAAAGTTGGTTATAGTCAGGGTTCGAATACTGATGCCGAATTCAACATTACACCCTATGTAAAAACAGGAAAGAATGTATTGGCTTGTGAAGTATATCGTTGGTGTGACGGTAGTTATCTGGAAGATCAGGATATGTTCCGCTTAAGTGGTATTCATCGTGATGTGTATTTATTTGCTACTCCGAAACTTCGTTTGCGTGATTATTATTTTACGACTTCTTTTAATGATAATCTCAGCGAGGCTACATTGAATATTCGTACAAATGTAAAAAATTACGGAAAAGTAGCTGATGCTGCATCTGTTGTTCTTTCTTTGCTTGATGCTGAGGGAAAACAAGTAGCTACTGCAACTACTCAAATAGAACATGTAGCTAAGTTGCAAGAGATAGTAAGTAATATGAGTGCAACAGTAAAGAATCCTCATTTATGGTCGGCTGAAATTCCATATCTTTATACGGCGATTCTGGAATTAAAAGATAATGTCGGAAAGACAATAGAAGCTATGTCTACGGAATACGGATTACGCAAAATTGAAATTAAAGACAAACGTGTTTATATAAACAACGAACAAGTTTTCTTTAAAGGTGCGGATCGACATGATACACATCCTCAGTTTGGTAAGGCTATTCCTGTAGAATCAATGATTCAAGATATCTTGATGTTCAAACGCTTCAATTTAAATACTGTTCGTACGAGTCATTATCCTAATGATCCGAAAATGTATGCACTTTATGATTACTATGGTATTTATGTAATGGATGAGGCGAATGTGGAATGCCATGGTGATCAGAAAATCAGTGATATGGAAAGCTGGCTTCCTGCTTTTGAGGACCGTATGGTTAGAATGATAGAAAGAGATAAGAATCATCCCGGCGTTGTTTTCTGGTCTATGGGTAATGAATGTGGCAGAGGGAAAAATTTTGATTCTGTTTATAAGGTAGCTCGTAAGATGGATGCCCGTCCCATTCATTATGAAGGAAAAAATTCTGTAGCTGATATTGATTCACGAATGTATCCTTCTTTGGAATCTATGCGTGATATGGATCAACAGCAGACTGATAAACCGTTCTTCTTGTGTGAATATGCTCATGCCATGGGTAATGCTATCGGTAATTTGGCTGAATATTGGGATTACATAGAAAATCATTCCAATCGTATGATCGGAGGTTGTATTTGGGATTGGGTGGATCAAGGTCTTAATCGTTATGGTGATTTGCCTAATCATTATTATTTTGGCGGAGGCTTTCTTGATAAGCCGAATGATCTTGATTTTTGTTGTAACGGTATTGTCACTTCAGATAGACAGGTAACTCCAAAATTGCTTGAAGTTAAAAAGATTTATCAATATATAAAGTTTAAGACGGTAGATTTGAATGCAGGAAAATTTTTGTTTACCAATAAATATGATTTTCTGCATCTCAATCAATTTGTTTTGAATTGGCAGATTATGAAGGATGGTAAATCGATAGAAAACGGAGTAATGCCTTTTGGAGATATTGCACCTAATGGAACTGTTGAAATGACTATTCCTTATCAGACAAAACTTGAAAAAGATAGTGAATACTTCTTGAATCTGTCCATTACTTTGAAAAATGATTGTGTCTGGGCAAAAGCAGGATATGAGGTTGCTTCCGAACAGTTTGCTCTTACCCCGAAAGTCGCAGTTCCGGCTGTAGATACATCATATGCCAGTATATT
>CAZKSK010000270.1:0-3558 GCA_964555225.1 uncultured Bacteroides sp. | reverse complement strand
TATTTCAGAAATTCGAGGAGGTACACAATGAAGAAAGTAGTAATTATTGGTGGCGTTGCGGGTGGCGCCAGCTGTGCAGCAAGACTGCGCAGATTAGATGAAGAAGCAAGCATTATTTTATTGGAGCGTGGCGAATATATCTCCTACGCAAACTGCGGCTTACCATACCACGTTGGAGATGTTATCAAGTCAAGAGATGCACTTCTATTGCAGACCCCAGAAGCTATGAGAAAAAAATTCAAGGTAGATGTTCGAGTAAAAAATGAAGTCCTTTCCATCAACCGAGAGAAAAAGACTGTAACGGTAAAACTTGTTGATACCGGTGAGACTTATGAGGAAAGTTATGACACCTTGGTTATTTCCACCGGCTCCTCTCCCGTGCGCCCACCAATTCCGGGTATTGATTCTTCTCGCATTCAAACCCTGTGGACTGTACCAGACACCGATCGTATTCGAACCATGGTTCGTGAGCAAGGAATCAAAACAGCGGCAGTGATTGGCGGCGGATTTATTGGCTTGGAGATGGCTGAAAACTTACATCATGCAGGAATCGATGTATCTTTGATTGAAGCAATGGAACAGGTTATGGCACCGCTTGATTATGAAATGGCACAGCTGCTCCATGAAAACATTTTGCAAAACAGTGTTCATCTTTATTTAGGTGATGGGGTAAGTTCTTTTGTAGAAGAAGGCAGTAAGATAAACATTACTCTAAAAAGCGAAAAAGCAATTTCAGTTGATTTAGTCATTCTCTCTATTGGCGTACGTCCCAACAGTGAACTGGCAAAGGCAGCAGGGCTGGAGATTAACGCACGAGGTGGAATTATAGTAGATGACACCTTGAAAACATCTGACTCCAGCATTTATGCCGTTGGTGATGTCATCGAAGTAGAGGACTTTATCTCGAAAGAAAGAACCATGATTCCGCTGGCAGGACCTGCGAACAAACAAGGCCGTATCGCCGCTGACAATATTGCCGGAGCCATGGAGCGCTATGAAGGAACCCAAGGTACTTCCGTAGCAAAGGTGTTTGATTTGACTGCCGCAACTACAGGGTCAAATGAAAAAGCACTAAAAAAACGTGGACTTACAAAAGGCAAAGACTATGAAAGCTTAATTATAACCCAAAACTCCCATGCCGGTTATTATCCGGGTGCAGTACCCATGACGCTTAAGCTGCTCTTTTCCATAGATGGAAAGAAAATCTTCGGTGCGCAGATTGTTGGTCGTGATGGGGTTGATAAACGTATTGATACGCTTGCCGTGGCATTGCGTCTGGGGGCAGGAATTGAGGATTTAAAAAAGTTGGAGCTTGCCTATGCACCGCCCTATTCTTCTGCTAAAGATCCCGTCAATATGGCAGGATTTGTAGCAGAAAATGTATTATCCGGCCTCGTACAATTTTCCGATTGGGATGTGGCGGAAAAAAATCCAAATGCAATTCTGCTGGATGTACGTGAAGACGCAGAGCTGATGGCATTTACGCTGCCTCATGCCACGCATATCCCTTTAGGACAGCTTCGAGATCGTTTGCAAGAGCTTGATCCAACAAAGGAAATCGTGACCTTCTGTGCCATCGGAGTGAGATCCTATAATGCTGCACGTATTCTTATGCAGCATGGATTTAATCATGTAAAACTCTATCCGGCAGGAACAAGATTTTATCAGTCCACTCATTATCCATCAGATATTTCTGCTATTATAGGAGAAGTATCCTATTCGGATAATGGGAACATGGAAACAAAAAATATTGCTACTTCTGCTATGCGTCTGGATTGCAGTGGAATGCAGTGTCCCGGACCTATTATGAAAGTTTTTGAAACTATGAAAGCAATGCAGGATGGAGAAGTAATGGAAGTATCCGCTTCTGATCCTGGCTTTGCTCGAGACATCGGCGCTTGGTGCAGACGCACTGGCAACATCTTGGTTTCTAATGAGAGACGTGGAAATGATTACGTTGCCTGTGTGAAAAAATCCACTCCTAACACTTCTCTGGTCAGAGAAAATGCGGATGGAAAAACAATCATTGTATTTTCCGGGGATTTGGATAAGGTTTTAGCAAGCTTTATTATTGCAAACGGTGCTGCTGCCATGGGGCGACCGGTAACCATGTTCTTTACCTTCTGGGGGCTTACCGCACTACGCAAGGCAGAAAAACAGCCTGTTAAAAAGAGCTTGATGGAGTCTATGTTTGGAACTATGCTTCCTCGTGGCAGCAAAAAGTTAAAACTGTCAAAGATGAATATGGGTGGCGTAGGAACTGCCATGATGAAAAAGATTATGAATGATAAGAGCGTGGATTCTCTTGAAGTCCTCATTCAGAAAGCAATGCAGGCAGGAGTAAAAATTGTTGCCTGTACCATGAGCATGGACGTGATGGGCATTAAAGAAAATGAACTGATTGACGGCGTTGAACTGGGTGGCGTAGGTGCATATCTGGGAGATGCGGAAGAATCGAATGTAAATCTCTTTATCTAAATCTTCAAAGCGAATAAAAAGCTAAGAAAAGGGAATCCTATCCTTAATCTTAGCTTTTTATTTTGGAGGTGTGGTCTTGGAAAACAATTTATGGATAAAAAAAGCTCTTACACTCGGTACTGTGTTTTTCTTGGCCGTTTTGTTAGTAAAGCCAATCGGTGTGTCCACACAGTTTTCGGTGCTTTCCGGTATTTTTCATAGTGCACTGAATGAAACGGTTATTACTGAGGATGCAGAGCGAGAAAGCGGCTACCGTAGCACAAACCCTTATTACGATAAAAGTGATGGGAAACTTGCACGGTCAATAGAGCATCCGTGGAACTATGATTTTGTGTTTGTGCTGGCTATTCCTTTCGGCGGCTACCTTGCTTATCTGGCGAATGATAAAAAACGGCGCAGTCAAATGAGCGATGTGGACGTAACTATACCTTCTACCGCAAAAAGTGATATTCGTCGGTATTTTCCTTCCTTTTTAGGTGGATTTATTTTGTTATATGGTGCAAGAATGGCAGATGGTTGTACCAGCGGTCACATGATGAGCGGCATGATGCAGGGAAGCATTAGCGGATACATTTTTGCTGCCTGTGTATTTGCAGTTGCCATTCCGTCAGCTCTTTTGGTTGGACGAATGCCACGCAGGAGGGATTAAGATGCAAATTGTACTTGCTATTATTTTAGGAACAATATTTGGTGCTGTACTTTACTGGGTGGGTGCCTCCTCACCCAAAAAGCTGATTGCCATGCTGCGATTAGAGGACTTAACCCTGATGAAAATTATTGTATTCGCCATTGGCTTTGCCAGTGTATTGCTATCCGTGTTCAGCTTACTGGGTTGGTTTAATATAGGACATTTAAGTGTGAAAGCAATGAACCTTGGTGTAGTCATCGGCGGTCTGCTTTTTGGCATTGGTTTTGGTACAGTTGGAACTTGCCCCGGTACGTGTGTAGCAGCAGCCGGAAGTGGTGGCGCTAAAAAAGCAATCAGTGCTATTTTAGGCGGTTTGTTCGGTGCTTGGCTGTTTTCTGTGACCTATGGATTTTGGAAAAACATTGGATTGTTTCAGACAATGGATTTAGGTA
>CAZKSK010000269.1:0-3561 GCA_964555225.1 uncultured Bacteroides sp. | reverse complement strand
TCTCATTAAGAAAGAGAATCTGTCAACATTTTTTAAAGCAACTCCCGTTCCCTTTGCTACACTATGTAAAGGATCATCAGCAATATGAAATGGAATATTGATCTTATCGGTCAATCGTTTGTCTAGACCACGAAGTAAAGCTCCACCTCCTGACAAATATATACCGTTATGCACAATATCTGCATAAAGTTCAGGTGGAGTGCTCTCCAAAGCACTCAATACAGCAGTCTCTATTTTAGCAATTGATTTATCCAGACAATGAGCAACTTCTTCATAACATACAGACACTTCCATTGGTAATGCCGTAATACGATTAGGACCATGAACCAGATAATTTTCAGGAGCATCTTCTGTAAGTTCCGTCAAAGCAGAACCGACATGAATTTTGATTCTTTCCGCCATACGTTCACTTACACGAACATTATGTTGACGACTCATATATTCTTGGATATCTGCAGTAAAATCATCACCAGCAATGCGTATGGAATTATTCGTTACAATACCACCTAATGAAATAACCGCAATTTCTGTTGAACCGCCACCTATATCTACAATCATATTTCCTTCAGGAGCTTCAACATCAACTCCGATACCAATAGCAGCAGCCATCGGTTCGAATATCAAATAAACATCACGCCCACCTGCATGTTCTGCAGAATCTCTTACTGCACGAAGCTCCACTTCTGTACTTCCAGAAGGAACACCTATTACCATACGTAAAGAAGGCGAAAAAAAACGATTACCCATATTAACCATTTTTATCAAGCCTCTCATCATCTGTTCACATGCATTGAAATCGGCAATAACACCATCTCGTAACGGGCGAACCGTACGTATATTTGGATTTTCTTTTTCGTACATCATTTTTGCCTTCTCACCTACAGCAATCATCTTATCCGTACGTCTGTCCAATGCTACTACAGAAGGTTCATCAACTACAATCTTTCCATTATTTATAATGATGGTATTGGCTGTACCCAAATCCATTGATATTTCCTGTGTAAATGAAAACAATCCCATTTCCTTTTATTTATTATTTATTTCCGCTAAAATAATCATGAATAGCTGTATCATAATGAGAAGAAACGGCAAAAGCCTCAGTTGCAAACATCCTACGTTGTTCAATAGTCGTCTCCGCACCCTGTTCACACAAAATATTATATAGGGGTTTATATAAAGTTTTACCGGCCACAATAACTACATCTTTAAAATTTTTCGCACCTGCACGTATCAAAGAAATACCACCTATATCAATTTTTTCAATAATAGCAGATTCATTAGCTCCAGAAGCTACAGTATCCTCAAATGGATACAAGTCAACAATGACTAAATCAATCTCAGGAATTTCATATTGAGACATTTGTTCTTGATCCTCTTTTAAGCCTCTACGACTAAGAATTCCTCCAAAAATTTTCGGATGGAGTGTTTTTACACGTCCACCCAGAATTGAAGGGTATGTCGTCAATTCCTCTACTGTTTGACAAGGATATCCCAATGATTCTATAAAGCTGTGAGTACCTCCTGTAGATATGAATTTTACACCCTCTTCATGTAATTTTTTCAGAATCTCATCCAATCCATCTTTATGGAAAACCGAAACTAAGGCGGTCCTAATCTTTTTTCTTTCAGCCATTCTTTTGTATCATTTTATTTTAAGTTGCAAAGTTAGATATTTATAACAGGATATTTGTCTATATTTCATATTTTTTAATACAAAAAGTAGCCTCACATAGCAAAGACATTAAAACCTCCGTCAACGACGGCCACTGTACCTGTAACAAACACAGAAGCATCACTAATAAGATATTGGATTGTTCCACAAAGTTCCTCTGGATGTCCGAAACGGCCAAATGGAGTTTGACGAATAACAGCATTCCCACGAGCAGTATAAGAACCGTCTGGATTAGTTAGCAAAGCACGATTCTGCTCTGTCAGGAAAAAGCCTGGGGCAATAGCATTTACACGGATTCCTTCGCCGAATTTCGTAGCAACTTCGGTAGCCATAAAAGCAGTAAAATTGCTAATTCCTGCTTTTGCAGCAGCATATCCACAAACTCGAGTCATCGGACGAAAAGCTGCCATCGAAGAAAAATTAACAATAGATCCTTTCTTCTGAGCAACCATTGGTTCCAAAAAAACCTGTGTAGGAATAACAGTTCCTGTGAGATTAAGATTAAGAACTTTTTGGAACTCATCAGGCTTTAAATCAAAGAATGTTCCTGTCGGCGCAATAGTTGCTCCCGACATGTTACCTCCGGCAGCGTTCAATAAACTGTCCACACGACCATATTTGGCAAGGATATCAGTTCTGTTTCGTTTCAAAGCCTCTATATCCATCACATCCGTCTTCATGAAAAGAGCTTCTCCTCCATCTGCACGAATTTTCTGTGCAATAGATTCTCCAACATCTTCTTTCCGACCCAATATTATAACTTTAGCTCCTTCTCCTGCAAGATATCCAGCAATGGATCTTCCTAAGACACCGGTTCCGCCAGTAATTACAATAACTTGATTTTTTACAGAAAATAAATTGTTCATAGTATACTTTTATTTATTTTATTACAAAGATAATACTTTAAAATGAATTTGAAACTAATATTAGAAAGTTAAAAATAACAGAAAGATAACTTAATCAAATCTATTGGAAAACGATAAAAACAATAAGTCTTCGATTTAATAATATATATAAAAGTCCACATTATATTTTATTGAATAAAAAAATGACGCATCAATAACAAATTGGTACGTCACTTTTTATCATATATTAAAACTTTTATTCTTCTTCCAAATACCAACCTGCATAAGCCGAATTTGTCTTGTCCTCAACCCAATTCATATAAAGACTATAAACATCACTAATCGGGACTGTCTCATATTTTGAATTCAACAATTTCATTTTACTAAGTTGTAAATCGGTGCCAAAGCCAGAAAGAAAGAATGCAAAAGGATAAGCTGAAGCACCACGAAGCGTAATAGCTTCGCCTGTATTTGTATAAGTTACATCATTTGCACGAAGATAATATGTTATTTCACCTGTTTCAGCAAATGGATTAGAAGCATCATCATAATGATTCCACAAAGCAATGTAAGGCCAACTATTTTCTGTTTGATCCAACATTCCACTTGATTGCGTCGGTGCTTCATAAGGAATATGTATTTCCAAACGATAATCCATCTCTCCTCCCGTTCTGTCATAAGTAGCATCATGAACGCGAGTTACAAAAGGACAAATTTCAGTTCGATAATCTGTTGAAATTCCGGCTCGAGCATCAGCATCTACTGTAGTATCATCATATTTAGTGTTATAAACAAAGGAAACTTGATATGTTGTTCCTATAGGATCAGGAGCAAAACCGACAACACCTTGCTGATTTGCCTTATTAGCTATATTGTCCGTGATTAGATAAGCATCAGGCGCAGATTTCGACCAATTCTTATATACTGTCGAATAATTGTATGTAATATCCGTACGAGTCGGATCCATCAAAGGATTAGTATATTCATGCATCGTTTCATAGGTACTATAATCGGATAATGCTTTTGCTTCTTCCGTATCAGGAT
>CAZKSK010000268.1:0-3564 GCA_964555225.1 uncultured Bacteroides sp. | reverse complement strand
TGCTTTCCAAAGAAATCATCATCATAAATAATAGATCCTTTTTCATCTTTCTTTAAATCATACAAATTCTTTGTTGTCACTTGAAACATCTGGCCAGCGCCTTCACAATCAGACGCTGTAATAAGAGGTGTATTAAAATAGAAAAAGCCCCTATCATGAAAATATTTATGAATTGCATAAGCCATATTATGACGGACACGAAAGACTGCGCCGAAAGTATTGGTGCGCAAGCGCAAATGTGCTATTTCACGAAGAAATTCCATAGAATGGCCCTTCTTCTGTAAAGGATAGGTTTGATCACAAGCACCGAGAACTTCAATATTTTCTGCCTGAATTTCAACTCTTTGTCCAGAACCAACAGATTCGACCATTATACCACACACACTTAAGCAAGCCCCTGTAGTAACAAGTTTCAACATCTCTTCATCAAACTTTGTAATATCTACAACAACCTGAATGCTTTTTATTGTAGAGCCATCATTTAGGGCAATAAAATTTATCTGTTTACTGCCTCTACGGGTTCTCACCCATCCTTTTACATTAACCTTCGTTCCAAAATCTGTTCTTTTTAAAAGATCAATAACTTTTATTCTACGTAAATTTTCCATTCCTATTCTATTTTGTATCTGTCTTTTTTACTCGAATGCTCCCATTCGAAGCATCCCGACTTCTTTCTCAGTTAAATATCGCCATTCACCACGACGAAGATTTTTTTTAGTTAAGCCGGCAAAGAAAACGCGATCTAACTTAATTACACGATATCCTAAAGATTCAAATATCCTACGAACAATACGGTTCTTACCAGAATGAATTTCAATTCCAACTTGAGATTTATCCGTATCAGATGCATAACTGATCTCATCTGCATGAATTTCTCCATCTTCTAAAGTTATACCGGAAACGATTCTATCCATATCAGCCCTCGTTACATTCTTGTCACAATACACATGATATATTTTTTTCTTCAAAAATTTAGGATGAGTCAGTTTTGAAGCCATATCTCCATCATTTGTCAAAAGAAGTACGCCTGTTGTATTACGGTCAAGGCGTCCTACCGGATAAATCCGTTCCGAACATGCATCTTTCACATAGTCCATCACGGTTTTTCGTTCTTGCGGATCATCAGACGTTGTTACACAATCTTTAGGCTTATTCAGAAGTACATATACCTTTTTTTCTATATTAACAGGTTGATCATGAAATTTCACAGCATCATTTCTCTTGACTTTCGTGCCCAATTCTGTAACGATTTCTCCATTAACACTCACTACACCCGCTGAAATAAATTCATCGGCTTCACGACGTGAACAAATTCCAGCGTTTGCCAAATATTTATTTAAACGTATTGGTTCATTAGGATCTGCAAGAATATCTTTATATTCAATTTGTTTTTTCTTACTATATTTGGCATTGGGGTTATATCCTCCTGTATTCTTTGTAAATCCTCCCATTTGAGGTCTTGTATTTATACGAGGACGCCTACCTTGTTGATAATTAGAATATCCAAATGTATCTCCACCGCCATTATTATTAAAACGAGGACGATAGGAACGATCTCCTCCATCTCCATTACTATTAAAACGGGGACGATAGGGACGATCCGCACTATTCCCATTATTATTGTTAAAACGAGGGCGATAAGAGCGATCTGAACCTTCTTCATTATTATTAAAACGAGGGCGGTAAGAATTATTGTTATTATTATTAAAACGAGGACGATAAGAGCGATCTCCTTCTCCATTATTTTCATTAAAAGAATGCCCATAACGCTGTGATCTGTATCCATTATCAGAATTAAAACGTGGGCGATAGGACCTGTTGCCATTATCAGAATTAAAACGAGGACGATAAGAACGATTCATATCATCATCGCGATTATAATCGGACCTTACTCTTTCTTCGCGATTGAAAGAATAGTTTTGACCATCCCGGTCAGAACCTTGGTTTTCCATAATATCTTCATTATGGTTTTCGTTGTCTGTCATCATACTGTAAATGCTTTATTGTTAATATTCGCCCTCGCGGGCTGGTTTATAAAATCTCAAATCCCTGTATAATTATGAGGCGTAATAGCACGTAATTCTACTTTAACCTCTTCTTTTACATTTAATTGTTCTATAAAATCACGAATTGTTTCACGTGTTATAACATGATTTGTTCTTGTTAAAGCTTTTAATGCCTCATAAGGATGTGGATATCCTTCTCTACGCAAAATTGTTTGTATGGCTTCTGCCACCACACTCCAACAATTATCAAGATCATCTAATATTTTTTCTTCATTCAACAAAAGCTTGTGCAAACCTTTTAAAGAACTCTGAATTGCAACAACTGTATGCCCCAACGGAACTCCTATATTTCGTAAAACCGTTGAATCTGTCAAATCTCTTTGCAAACGTGAAATTGGTAACTTGGATGATAAATGTTCAAACAGAGCATTAGCAATACCTAAATTGCCTTCTGCATTTTCATAATCGATCGGATTTACTTTATGAGGCATCGCACTGGAACCAACTTCTCCGGCTTTTATCTTCTGTTTAAAATATTCCATAGAAATATATTGCCAGAAATCTCTGTTCATATCAATCATTATTGTATTAATACGCTTAAGAGTATCAAAAACAGCACCTAAATTATCATAATTCGATATCTGAGTTGTATACTCTTCTCTTTTCAGACCTAATTTTTCAGAAACAAATTTATCTCCGAAAGCTTTCCAATCATAATCAGGATATGCTATATGATGCGCATTATAGTTTCCTGTCGCACCACCGAATTTCGCAGTTATTTGACTACTTTTTAATACTTTTAATTGATTTTCTATGCGATAAACAAACACATGAATTTCTTTACCCAGGCGAGTAGGAGAAGCCGGCTGACCATGCGTACGGGCAAGCATAGGAATATCTTTCCATTCGTTAGCATAATTTTTCAATAAATCAACTAACTCTCCAATTAATGGATAATATACATCGTTCAATGCATCTTTTAATGATAAAGGAATTGAAGTATTATTAATATCTTGCGAAGTAAGTCCAAAATGAATAAATTCTTTATACTTGTCCAATCCACCTAACTCATCGAATTTTTCTTTTAAAAAATACTCAACCGCTTTGACGTCATGATTAGTAACACTTTCTATTTCCTTGATTCTTCTTGCATCCTTTTCTGAAAACTCATCATAAATTTTGCGTAATTCTACAAATACGCTTTTATCAAGATCTTTCAACTGTGGCAATGGTAATTCACAAAGACTAATAAAGTATTCTATTTCAACATGCACTCTATATCTGATAAGTGCAAATTCAGAAAAATAACTGGCTAAAGCTTTCGCTTTTCCTCTATACCGCCCATCAATAGGCGAAATAGCCGTAAGTAAATCAAGTTCCATAAATTCTAAATTATCCTCGACAAAAATACTTCTTTTTATTGACTACACATATTCTTTACATAGAAAGTTTAATATTTTTATAAAATAAAAAAAGCCGGAATTTTATATTCCAGCTATTTTAAGTGGGCGTTGACGGATTCGAACCGCCGACCCTCTGCTTGTAAGGCAGATGCTCT
>CAZKSK010000267.1:0-3567 GCA_964555225.1 uncultured Bacteroides sp. | reverse complement strand
CATTGTAACAGCTATTTGAATGAATAAGGATAAAGACATGTTTATTTTCTTATAGAATCTCTTGAAATAGAATCTTTATGTTCTTCTACAGGTAAAACGCCTGTCGAATTATATATGATGTAATCAGTAAATTGCTGATTTGATTTGAAGCCAATTCCTGTTAGTATTTTATCTTTTTGCTGGATACGCATGTATTTGTTGGAATAAACATCGCCCATATTTTGGTCCCAATAAAGCAATTCTGTATTAAAACGTTCTCCTTTTAAGTTGCGAATACTTACATGTCCGCGAAGTTCCCATAATTTTTTGATATTGTAGTAATAAGCAGTATCTGCCATTATACTGGCATTGACATGAAAATTTTCATCGAATTTTTCAATGAAAAGACCTTTTTCAAAAGCCCAATAAGGCGGATTTTTTTTGTCATAGATGAGCCATTCTTCTGAAATAATCCTATATCGAATGAGCCCTGAATCGGAAATTAAAGAAGAATTTCCTATATTTTTTAGTGTGGGTAAAGAATCTTTCTCAAGAATAGCAGGAGCCAGATTCTCCTTCTCATTCGAGCAGGAAGGAAATAAAAGAAGCATAACTGTTGTCCAAATTACAACAGTTATGCTTAATTTTATAATAAAAAATTTATTTGTCTGAGAGTCTTCCGTCATAAATTATCTACATCTTAATGTAGTAGTTACACCTGCGACAGTAATAGATTGTCCTTCTTTGTAGTTCGGATCCATAAATACATCATCTCTTTTCGGGAATCCGCTTCTGAAAGAACCGGCAAGTCTACTAGCTTCACTACTAACTTTTGGATCAATTGCTTTGGCACGCATTGCAGCATCATAAGCCGCACAGTAAACAGCACCTCTTAAAACAGGATCGCTGTATGCACCTACACTGGCTGCTATGCTATTAGCTATGATTAACTGAGCTTTACCCATACTAGGATCATATTGTAAAGCTTGTGAGGCATAATGTCTTGCCTGACCAAATTCTCTCTTATTAGCTAAAATTGCTGCGATATTATAAGAGTAATCAGCTTTTTTATCTTTATCATCTTCAAGCTTTATAGCTTGTTCGAAGTAGTCAATAGCTTTTTCGGTATTTCCTCTTTTGTAGTACATTGCTCCACAACCTAAAGCCGATTCAGCAGTAGGAGAGATTGCATTACTGTATTCTGATGCGGAAAAATATACTTCAGATTCCGTACAACCCATCAATCTCATAATTGACAATACCCCCTTTAGATATTCAAGATTGTTCTTATTCTCTTTAACTTTAGGTTCGTAGATAGTTTGCAAATTTTCACAAGTAGCTACACCACTATTAATAAATAAAGCATCTAAATTTTCTTTTGTCGCTTTATAAATAGCAAGAATATTATCTTTAGTTTGGGCTTTCTTTCCCTTGTCCAGATAATCCGAAGCTGTTAAATAATCTTGAATAAACTGTTCTTTAAAGTTTGTATCTGTTTTTAATTTCTTAGAACTTATAAACAGAAATTCTTGTAAAATATAAGGTTCACTTTTTTCCTGTTCTTCATCCACAGAAGATTTTAACATATCATAGGCTTTTGCTACATCTACTTTATCACCCATATATGTAATATAGTCATGAGCTTTTCTTCCTATTAATTCACCTTTTGTTGTCGGATTTCTTACATATGTATTAAGAACATCCAAATACTTAATACGCTGATCATAAACGCCTAAAAGCTCGTTAATATACGCTGCTTTTTTAGTTACATCTTTCTCTTGTGCAATTAGACCCTCCAGAATTTTTGCTCCATTTGTGTATGTTCCAACCTGAGCAAGTGGTGCGTCTTGAAAGACCTGTTTCCATGCGGGATATGCATCTTTAAAATTTCCCGTTTTAACATACTCTGAATAAATGCTGATGTTTTTCAAGCAGTTAATGCTGTCTTGACCGTGCCCGAATTTGGATCCATCAACAATACCTTTTTGTGCGAAAGTGCTTGTCGCTCCTAAAGAAAGAACGATCAAAGCTATACCTATTTTTACTCTCATCGTATAGATATTTTAATTAATTAATTAATATAGTTTTTTATTCCATTTTCCATTTTTTGAACCATGCCTCATTGAAAGTGAAACCTACACAAATACCTAATCGGTTTTCTTTCAATAATCCATTTGTCTTAGGGCTTATCTTAATATATTGTCCACTAATATTGATAAGCGATTTTCCTATAGGTAATGATATTCCGGCTGTTACACCGTATTCTTTTGCTCCTTGGTGTCCGTCAACCAATGCATACGGTTCTGCGTAATAAGCCCCCGCTCTATATCTGACCCTATTAAAATAATTTCTGCTATAAGGGTTTGGCAAATAATCTATGCCGAATGCATATTTTGAACGATCACATAATAAATTATCCTCTCCGAAAAATTTGGTTGAACCATATTTCTGTATAGTGTAATCAAAACCTAATGTTAATCTTTTATCATATGTAAAAGTCAATCCCCCACCATAGCAATAGGGCAGTTGAAATGCATTTCTTATTTTAGTCGTATCAGCCACAGTAACAGAAGTCGTGTTATTTTCTGTTGCATTGACGATTCTTGCATCAGAACCGATATCATGACCCAAAGACATGATGCCACCAACTGTTACGTCCCATTTTTTATTTAATTTATGTGAGTATTGAAAGCCGAAATCTAATTTATAACTGTAAATATCAGCATCGTATATTCTTTCTGTGGAATTTGCTGTCGTTTGGCTGAATGAACTTATAATTGTATGTCTTATATTCCCATATAGATAAGAGGCATTAACACCCACAGAGAAATTTCTGAATGCTTCATAGCCTAATCCAATAAAAATCTGATTCAAACCGCCTTCTCCATAATAACTTCTTGTAGAAGTAATGTCTTCATAATCACCTGCATTAGTAAGAGTTTCGGATGTACTGAAGTTATAACCGATATTAGAATAAGGAAGAAAACCTAAAGTTATGCCCAGCTTTTTCATGAGTCTGAACTGCATGGCTAAATAATCTAGACTGGAATTTTGCATGTTTTTTCTTACGCCGTTCTCGTTAAAGTTTGTATTTTGTAAGGTTATACCTCCGTCAAATAAAAAGGTCATGGAATCTACCGCAGAATAGGATGCCGGATTAATAGCGTTGATTTGTGTCTTATTGCGTAATCCTACACCAATTCCTCCCATTGCTTTATTAGCTCCCATTGCATAGTCGGATAATTGTCCGAAGCCATAGCGTGTGTAAGGTGAATTTTGTCCGTTAGTACCGTATTGGCCATATTGGGCTTGGGCTACGCTTGCCACGGCCAAAAACACAGCTAATAGATATACTATTCTGTTTCTATTTATCATATAATCTTTTTAGACCCTTCTTTTAAATTTGATTGCAAAGATGATGCTTTTTAAGTTTTTTTCAAAAGAAAAAATCCGTCCTCCCGTTAAAAAAACAAAAGGTACGAATCACCCTCCCTTATATTTGCAATGCAAAGGAACAAAAAAATAACGAAAGATTCCAAAAATTAAGTATTAAATACTTATATTTTTAGTTTTTTCTACTTATATACT
>CAZKSK010000266.1:0-3568 GCA_964555225.1 uncultured Bacteroides sp. | reverse complement strand
ACTGATTGTGAGCGCTTTTGCATGACCAATATGTAGATAGCCATTTGGTTCAGGTGGAAAACGGGTTTGTATTCTTCCTCCGTTTTTTCCTTCTTTTAAATCATTTTCTACTGCCTGTTCTACAAAATTCAGGCTTTTTTTTTCGTCTGTGTCTGTAACGTTTATTTCAGTCATAGTGATATGCTTTAAACACCATTATTTCTTTTTGCAAAAATATGTATTTTATTTGGTTTTATCTAATAACCATGTGTGATTTCTTGAAAAAAGAAAGAGCAGCTTTTGTTTATTTATAAAAAAGGTTTTATATTTGAGAACAAAATTATTGAATATGCATTCTTTTATGATAAAAGGTGTTTGAAAAAAGTTTCTATAAATCTTTAAAGAATGAAAATCTTATTGAAACAAAAAAAATATAAAGAAATCCCTTTAAATATGTTCGATAACATAGAAAATTGTTTGGTTAGTACCAAAAAAAGGGATTATCTTTGCATCGTTATCCTGAAAACAATCTTTTTACCTTAAAAAAAAACTAATACCTATTGAAAACTTAAAAACCGATCTTTGTGAAAAGACCGGTTTTTTATTTATAGATAGTTAAATGTTATTTCTATAATCAGTTATATCTTTTTAAGAATAACTTTCCAGCTTTCTAAATTCAGAAGGTGATATTCCGACTATCTTCCTAAAGTAGCGACCAAAGTAAGATTGGTTAGGAAAATTATATTCATCGGATATTTGTTGGATTGTTTTGTCCGTGTTTCTTAAGACGATTTTCAATTGCATAATAACCCTGTTATCAATTACTTCTTTTGCCGTTTTACCTATTACATCCTTGCAGATCGTATTAAGATATTTGGGAGAGATACATAACTCATCCGCGTAGAAAGCAACTTCACGCATTCTTTGAGCCTGATCGAATATTAAGTTGATATATTTATGGAATAGAAAGCCCGATCTTGTGTTCCGGTCAATGGATTCTTGTAAACCGCTTTGGACCATGCGACGGCGTTCTTTATCATAAATATTAAGGAAGAAAATTCGTATATTGATTAAAAAAAGTTCTCTTCGAACATAACTTTCTTTGTCAACAAAGATTTTATACATCCATTGCATCATTGATTTTACTATTGTAAATTCTTGTTTGTTTTTTACGGGTAAAATTCGATTGGCATGAAAGAAATCATGGATTACATTTTCAAGGTGGAGACTGGCTTCGCGTATAAACATTTCACTGGTAATAATGGACGTAACTTGAAAATTCTCATCTGCATTGGATATTTCTATTAAATCATATGGAAAAATAACACACATCATACCGCTGCTCAATGAATATCTATGTCCGTTGATTGACAAAATTGCATTACCCAGCGTACATAAAAGTATAATGCCATTGTTGGTACGTATGGTTTCATTCTGGAACTCTTCCATCGCATTTGAATCTACTATGAATTCTTCTTCCGGGGGTAAGATATTAATACTTTTCATACTGTTTATTCTTATTTTGGACAAAATTAAGCGTTTTTTAAAGCTTTTGCAATACTTTATTCCTAAAAAGGATAATATATTCTCTATATTGGAAACTCTATGCGGAATAAAAAGTTTTATCTTTGCACTGTGTTTAACAAAAAGAAAAACGTTTTAGTCATGAAAAAAATTTCATTAGGTATTTTAATGTTGGTATGCTTGCTTATGCAGGGATGCAAACCAAAGCAGACGGGTATGATGCCTGGTGGTGGATATAAAACGATGACGGTTACAAAAACCGACAAAGTTTTGGATGACCAGTATTCTGCTTCGATTAAAGGTCGTCAGGATATTCAGATTTATCCACAAGTAGCTGGAACTCTTACTAAATTATGTGTAACAGAGGGTCAAGTTGTTCGTAAGGGACAATCTTTGTTCATTATTGATCAGGTTCCTTATAAAGCAGCTATGCAAACAGCTCTTAGTAATGTGAAAATGGCTCAAGCTCAGTTGGCTACAGCTCAGTTGACGAGTGACAGTAAAGAAAAGCTATATAATAACAAGGTGGTATCTGCTTTTGAACTGCAAACGGCAAAAAATTCATTGCTTACTGCTAAGGCTCAATTGGCTCAAGCTAGGGCAGAGGAAATAAATGCAAGAAATAATTTGTCCTATACTGTAGTAAAAAGCCCATCGGATGGGGTGGTAGGAACATTGCCGTATCGTGTAGGAGCTTTGGTTAGTTCTTCTATTTCACAACCTCTGACTACCGTATCCGATAATTCGGAAATGTATGTTTATTTTTCATTATCGGAAAATCAGTTATTGGACTACACTCAACAATATGGATCAATGAATAAAGCTATTAAAGAGTTCCCGGCAGTTAAACTTTTGTTGAATAACGGAACTCAATATAGTGAAGAAGGGAAGATAGAAAGTATTAGCGGGGTTATTGATTCACAAACGGGTTCAGTGACTGTACGTGCTGCTTTTCCGAATAAGGGTAGGCTTTTGCATAGCGGAGCTTCCGGAACAGTAATGATTCCTCATGTTTATAAGAGTTGTATTGTTATTCCTCAAACGGCAACTTCACAATTGCAGGATAAAATTTTAGTATATAAGGTAATAGACGGAAAGGCCGTATCTGCTATTATTTCAGTGGCTCCTCTTAATGACGGACAGGAATATGTAGTGACCGGAGGATTAAAAGAGGGTGATGTTATTGTTTCTGAAGGTGCCAGTTTAATTCGTGAAGGCACGCAAATAAAATAAGGTAGATTAGATATGAAAGGAAATATATTTATTAAGCGGCCGGTAATGGCAATTTCCATTTCCCTGCTTATACTCATAGTCGGTTTAATTTCTCTTTTCACATTGCCTATAGAGCAGTATCCCAACATAGCTCCTCCTACAATTATGGTAAGGGCTACTTATACGGGTGCTAATGCCGAATCTGTGATGAAGAGCGTTATTATGCCGTTGGAAGAGAGTATAAATGGTGTGGAAAATATGATATACATGACTTCAACGGCGACAAATTCCGGTTCTGCTTCTATTACAGTTTATTTTAAGCAGGGGACCGATCCTGATATGGCAGCAGTTAATGTACAGAACCGTGTGTCACAAGCACAAGGTTTGTTGCCCTCTGAAGTAACGAAGATTGGTGTGACAACAATGAAGCGTCAGACCAGTTTCCTTCAGATTAATGCATTGACATGTACAAATGGAAAGTATGACGAACATTTCTTAGCCAATTATCTGGATATAACGGTTGTTCCTCAGATTAAACGTATTCAAGGGGTAGGTGATGTGATGTCTATGGGTGATACATATAGCATGCGTGTTTGGTTAAAACCTGCCTTGATGGCTCAATATGGTTTAATACCGTCCGATATTACATCTGTTTTGGGAGAACAAAATATAGAAGCTCCTACAGGTTCTTTAGGAGAGAATTCAAACAATACGTTTCAGTTCACTATGAAGTACAAAGGTCGTTTGACTAGTGTGGAGGAGTTTAAAAATATTGTTGTCCGTTCGGATGCTAATGGCAATGTACTTCGGTTGAAAGATGTGGCTGATGTGGAACTTGGTTCTTTATCATATA
>CAZKSK010000265.1:0-3568 GCA_964555225.1 uncultured Bacteroides sp. | reverse complement strand
CATAGTATCTGCCCGTGTAGTAAATATAGTAAATTTAACATCACTGTCTTTTACATTGAAAACGATTTCAGTTCCCTCTGAACGTCCAATCCAGTTTCGTTGGGTTTCCTTTAATGAATCAGTCCAATCTATTGTGTCCAATCCATCAAGTAAACGCTGTGCATATGCGGAAACACGTAGACACCACTGACGCATTCTTTTTTGTATAACAGGATATCCTCCTCGTGCGGAAAGACCGTCTATAACTTCATCGTTGGCAAGAACGGTTCCCAGTTTCGGACACCAATTCACCATTGTTTCACCTAAGAAAGCTATACGATAATTCATTAATGTTTCCTGTTGTTTCTTTTCATCCATGGATTTCCATTCCTCGGCAGAGAAATGCAATTCTTCGGAACAAGCGACATTTATGTTTTCAGTACCGCTTTCATTAAACTTTTCTATTAATTTTTCAATAGATTGTGCCTTTTTTAAATGATTGTCGTAATAGTGAACAAACATTTTTTGGAAGGCCCATTGTGTCCAATGATAATAATTAGGATCACATGTTCTTATTTCACGATTCCAATCAAAAGAAAATCCTATTTTATCTAACTGTTCACGATAGTGGTTTATATTGTTTATCGTTGTTATTGCAGGATGTTGACCTGTTTGAATAGCATATTGTTCAGCTGGCAGACCGTATGCATCATATCCCATCGGATTTAATACATTGAAGCCCTTTAAACGTTTGTAACGTGCATATATATCAGAAGCGATGTATCCTAGCGGATGTCCTACATGAAGTCCAGCACCGGAAGGGTAAGGAAACATATTTAATACGTAATATTTTTTCTTTGATTCGTCTTCGGTCACCTTATAAGTTTTGTTTTCTATCCATTTCCGGTGCCATTTTTTTTCGATTTCTCTGAAATTGTATTCCATGATTCGGTTTATCTTTTTTCGATTTCTCTAATTTATTTTAATTAGGTGGCAAAGATAGTGAAAAACAGACATTTTAGGTGAAAGAAACAATAAAATTTATGTCTATCCTTTATATTCTTTCCAAATCATATTTCCTTTCATAGCTTGATAGGCATTATATGCCAGAGATTCCATTTCATCTTCGCCCGGATAAATAAAGACCGGAGCAATGAATTCTATTTTTTCTTTTAACATCGAAGTACAATAATTGCTATAGGCTATTCCTCCGGTAATAAGAATAGCATCTACCTTTCCTTCTAAAACTACATACATAGCCCCTATATATTTAGCTATGCCATATATCATTCCTCTTAATATCAAAGCAACTTTTTCATTTCCTTCTTCAGCTTCTTTTACCAATTCAGGAATATAATTGGTTCCTAAATGAGCGCTTAATCCTCCTTTACCGCATATTTTGTTTTTCAGATCCTGTTTACTATATTTTCCACTAAAACAAAGTTCGATTAGTTGGTCTGCAGGAAGAGTTCCGGCTCTTTCTGGAGAATATGGTCCATCGCCGTTAAGTGCATTATTCACATCTATTACCTTACCATGCAGATGGGCGCCAATAGATATTCCCCCACCCATATGTACTACTATTAAATTTAATTTTTCATATTTTTTTCTGAGTGAAGAAGCGTATTTATGTGCAATAGCTTTTTGATTCAGAGCATGAAAAATTGATATGCGAGAGATCTCAGGTAATCCTGTCAGATGTGCTTCAGGTGTCATTTCATCAACTACTTCGGGGTCAGCGATAAAAGCGGGACAATAAGTTATATGTTCGGCTATATCAACAGCCAATAGAGCTCCTAAATTGCAAGCATGTTCATGTTTGGTATAGGTAAGATCGTAAATCATTTGTTTATTGATTCTATATACGCCGCTTGGCATGGGATGAATGAGTCCTCCTCTGGCAATAATTGCGTCGAATTTCATGGATATAAATGCTTTTTCCAATGTTTCAAGTATACATTTTTTCCTGAAATCATATTGTTCAATAGGATGTTTATATGGCGATAGTTCTTCAGCACTGTGTTGAATGTTTTCCTGAAATATTCTGTTTAGATCCATAAAAACAGCAATCTTAGTGGAAGTAGATCCTGGATTAATAACAAATATTCTCATAATATTAATTATCAATAGTGGCCAAAGTACAGATTATACTGTCATATTTTGATTCGCCGGAATCTCCTCGTGAGGAAAGTATAATGGGACAAGAGGCGCCCATTGCCATTCCTGCTACTTTAGCTTGACTGAACAACGTTATTGTTTTGAAAAATGTATTGGCAGACAAAATATCGGGAAAAAGAAGAACATCAGCTTCTCCTTCAATAGAAGATACAATATGTTTAGTTTCACCGCTCAGAGGGTCACAAGCTGTTTTAACATCCATAGGACCGTCAATAATTGTTTCTCCCCACTTCTTTTCTTGTGCCATTTTTTTCAATTTTTGATAAGCAAGGGTATGTGGAAATTTGGCATTTATTTTTTCATTACAATGAATCATGGCTATTCTTGGTTCTATGATCCCAAGTTTTTGGCAAAATTCGGTTGCGTAACCTATCATTTGAATAAATTGTTCTAATGTCGGGAAAGGAATGACTGCTACATCCATGAACATTAAAAGTTTATGGTAAGTAGGAATTTCAGCAATTGCTATATGTGATAATGTACTTCCTTTGGGTACAAGACCCTTTTCTTTGTTCAAAACAGCTTTTAGTAAAATGTCCGAACTAATCATCCCTTTCATGAGGATATCTGCTTTTTTTTCTCTTATCAGTTGTACTGCTCTTTGGGCTCCCTCTTCATAAGTAAAGACTTTAATTTGTCCGGTATAGTTGGGATAAATTTGTAAAAATTTATCTATTTCTTCAGAATCTTGCTTGGTTATAAATATAAATGAAGTTAGACCTTCTTTCAATATTTGATTGATAGCATAAAGACAACTTTCATCTTCAGGGAAAACCACAACGATTCGTTTTTCCAGATTTTTATCTTTAGCAATTTCTGTCAGTTGTGTAAAGTCATGCATATGATTCTGGTAATTGATTATTACAAAGATTAAAATAATATCTGAATTATATGCAAAATTATACTAAAAAAGTGTGAAAATGACAGTAAAATTATATTATAATGCCTTTTACTATGGGTTTATACTTTACAAAAGTCAAAATCTGATAAATTCAATTGAAAATAGAAGAGATAAAAAAGGCGCTAAAAACAAATCCGTTTTTAGCGCCTGATATCGATAAAGTTTAAATTATTTATTTAATATATTCGTTCCAGTCGATGAGTCTCATATCACCCTTACGGGTAAGAGTATCATGTAGGGCGAACGCAGCACTTAAGCAATGGTGTATTTGTCCTCCTCCCTTTTCCGAAATCTTTAAATATTCATTAAGAATGCCTTTATAGTCAGGATGTGCGCAATTATCTATAATAAGACGTGCGCGTTCCAACGGACTCTTTCCGCGTAAATCGGCAATACCTTGTTCAGTAACAATAATATTGACGGAATGTTCACTATGATCCAAGTGAGCAACCATTGGAACAATGGCGCTTATTTTTCCTTCTTTAGCAACAGAAGGACAAGTGAAAATGG
>CAZKSK010000264.1:0-3577 GCA_964555225.1 uncultured Bacteroides sp. | reverse complement strand
GCAAACACACGATGTTGATGTTGTGGTAAATTAGTGTTTAGTGCATTGATTTTAATGAAAGTTTTTAAACCAAATCATTTTGTATTAAACACATAAGGGTAAAAATGACTTTTCTGAATAGATATCTTGAATTAGAAGAAATTAAAGACGTAAGAAACTTTTTTCTGGAGAAAGGTAATATAAAAGAATACAAGAAAAATGATTTTTTTGTAAGACAGGGACAAAAACACGATTATGCAGGTTTTATCCAGAAAGGGGGATTCCGATATTTAGGATATACTTCTGGCGGAAAAGAACAAATTGTTGGTTATAGCTTTGAAAAAGACTTTGTTGTTGATTATGGATCTTTCCAGTGGCAAAAAAATGCTATCGTTGATGTCCAGGCAATTAAAAATAGTACTGTATTGTGCCTTAGTCACGATGATCTCAATGACTTCTACCAACATCACATAAAAAATATCAGAGGACAATTAGCAGAAACCCTATTCGAAGATATTTACAGCAGGTTGGTTTCATTGTATTGCGACTCTCCAAAGGAACGGTATCTGAAACTGTTGGCACAATATCCCGATATTTTAAGCCTGGTTACGTTAAAAGAAATAGCTTCATTTATTAAAGTTGAACCAGAAACACTAAGCAGGCTACGAAAAAAAATATCACTAGCAAATAAGTCTTGAACGTAATCAAAGATTTCAGAATTTTAGGCAATTACTTTTACCTTTTTATAATAAATAGATTATCATGAAAATAATACATTCACTTAAAGTAGTCTTCTTTCTGTTCCTTTCTATCACTATTGTTTCGTGCAATGATGATGATGATAGTCCAAAACCAGTTTCTCCTGTTTCTTCTTTCGAAACAACATTTAATGTTACGTTGAACTATAATTATAAAGTAACGGATACAAAAACTAATCAGGTTCTGGTTGACGTTGATTATGGAGTAGCCGATGTAAACACTTTAGTTTATGTTATTCACCAGGAGAGCGACGGACAATATGTAAAACTTTGCAAGATAGGTGCTTCTTCTGTAAAAAATATTACAACAGATAACATTGCGGTAGTAACGGACTCCTTACCGGAAGGGAAATATTACATCACGTTTGTGGCATTTAAAGATTTCGCCGTTAAAGGAACTGATATTCAAGTGTTTTTAACGTCTTTAACCAAGGAGTACAGCGAGGCAGTGATGCAAATTCCCAACGATTACGTTCATTATGCTACTACCAAATTCGAAGTAACGGCAAACGATGGGGCAAATGAACCCATTTCGATGGATTTAAAAAAGATGACCACTGACCTTATTTTTGAATTTATCGATGCCGATAAAGTTTCAGACAATGCAGGATACCGTTTAACTGTGGGAGTCGATAGTATCCCATCGGCATTTTTTATTGCAACCGGGAAAACACTTTCAGTTAAAGAAGCAAATGAGAAAAAACTATTTCTCTATTCAGGGGAACAAAATGTATCTCTGAATACCTCAGCAGGAGAGAAGTCTGTTATTGCCACCTTCCATTCTTTATCGAATGACAATTTACAAGCATCCGACCGGGGAAAATACTGGTTCGAATTCAAAGAAGATTTCGATGGTGGGAAACAAATCAGGGCAGTCTCAGAAGAATTGGGTGAGTTCTCTCCCGTGCTTTCTTCTTCGATGTATGCCTATGGATTGTATGATGAAGTACAGGCGCTAGTTAAATCAATCAGAAAAACTGAATAAAAAATCAAATACCATGAAAACAAAAAAAAACGTATTTAAATTATTGTTTCTAGCATTTGTAATCCTCTTTATAGGGGCTTGCAATGATGATGACCCGCAACCTTTAAGTTTCTACAACACTTACTATGAAGTTCCGGTGCACGGTACCCGCTATATTGGCCCCCAAACAGGTTCCGGCGACTATTCTTTTCAGATAGAAAATCCATACATGTTTTCGGCTTTGGAAGAGAAAGATTGGTCTGCCCCTGAGGGAATGTTCCTGCTTCGGGGTTTACTAACAGGAGAATCAACACTCATTGTTACAGATAACAGAACCGGAGAAACAGCAAGTTTGGCAATTAAAGTAACCGACAGCTACGAGGTTCTTTGGGTATCTACACTTTATTGGGATGACTCTACTTCCACGATTAAGAAAAACGAACATCCGGTTTTTAGCAAAATCCCTTTTGTTTATCTAATCAATAACCAGGCGCGGGACGTGTATTTTGCCGACAGGAGCGGAGAAAACTCGCTAACAGGTAGTGGCATAATAATAAAGGGAAAAGGTACTTATTCTTTTACGATGGAAGAAGGTAAGCATTACCTGACTCTGACATATCCTGCAGATGAAAACGGACGATTAACCGATGATGTTTCTGCTATTTCAACTACCCAAAAATTTGAGATTACCCAAAGCAGCGAATTCTTGCTGCACCGGTTGGATGAAAACCTGAACCTCGGATGGGGAACCCCCGCCAAAGCTTATCCCGACAGTCTTCAAGGTGATGCGATTACAATGAAGGGAGTTAATTCAACCTACCAACTTGACGGCAAGTTTGAGCAAATTGAAATCCCAACAAGAGTATTAAATTAATACCTATTTGTGATCCCCGCTCTGATTCTTATTCAGAGTAGGCTTTTCAAATGGCAAGAAGAAAAAAGAAAACCATGAAAACAAAATTACTATTCTTTTTATTGCTTTTTATTGTTTTTGCCGGATGTCAAAAAGATGACAATGACTTTCAACCAATCCAATTGCAATACGCTATCTTTAATGATAAACCTAACCTGGTGACCAACAATCAGCTTACAATCAATTTTCCAGATGAACCCAGAATCGAATTGATAATATTTGGGGGCGACGGGGCCTATTCCATAAATAATTCCGACGATACTAAGTTGACCATCAGCAGAATTGATGGGCATCTGAAACTCTCACCTCTTGCGTCAGGGAATGTTGTTGTAACAATAAGTGATGGACACAATAATTCCTATACACTGAAGGTGCAAATCAAAAGTCCGTTGAGAGTAAAGATGAATGTAAAAGAAAAAGGGGGTAATATATTCGACTTAATGGAGTTTAACCTGTTTTCCTATTCAGAAGAAGATTATACACTTCTGGATTTAACTGAAGCATACGATTCGCTGGTTTGGATTTGTTCAAACACAAATCAACGATATAAGATTCTGGAACACTCAGGAAATAGCACTCATTTTGTATGGCAATGGTCAAACAGTTTCTTTTTACCTTCAGAATATGAAACTGCTCTGCTTGGGTACAAAAATAACCAGGTCGTGACAAGCGATACAGTTTCGGTAAATATTGTAAATAACAAAGATTTTCTGGGCTATAATTGGAAAGATGTGACTAGTACAAGTATGATCAATACGGGGTATCATAGCGTTTTTTCGAAAGGATATGATTTTGCTACTTATTCAGTTGTTTATAATGGTGTTCCTTCGATTGCCCTGTTTTTGCGTCACACCAATAACGACAACGAAGCTACTTTTGCACAAAAAGACAGGCAAATACTTCTTAATTATATCAACTCGTTATATTCCGCGTCAATGTATAGCAGCAACGGTAATAATTCGC
>CAZKSK010000263.1:0-3579 GCA_964555225.1 uncultured Bacteroides sp. | reverse complement strand
CCGGTTTACAAAGTCTTTTCCTTTGAACACTCCATTGATCATCGCTTTGAATATGGATGGAACAAAGGTTTCCAAATTATTGGGTTCCGGTACGGATCCTATGAGTAATCTTATGGACGGCTTGGGCTTGGATATCGATAGTTTTTTGACATCTTTGGATGGAGATCTGGTAGCCGGAATAAATTCCATTTCCTTGGACGGGGAGTCCGATGTTACTGTGATGGCTGAAGCAAAGGACGGTCGCCCCTTGAATGATTTGAAAGAAGCCTTTCAGATTACGGGACGTTTGAGGACTACCGCTCCCAATTGTTATACGATGCCTTTGACGGCAACTAAACTGTGTTATTTCGGTTTCAAAAACGGAATCATGTATTATACGGGAAATGGTGCTACAGCAGCAACAATCGGAGAGAAAGTCAGTGACAATCTTTCTTCGGCTTCGTGGAGTTCCAAGATGGAAGGATCCAGTTGCTTTGTACTTTTAAATACCGAGGCCTTGATGCAGAGCGGTTCTTTTCGTCAGATGATGAGCCGGAATCCGGAAACGGCCCAATTGGCAATGGCATTTCAAGATGTAAGTTACGTGGATTTTGCAATAGCCGACAAAGGTAAGTTCAATTTCGAAATAATAATGAAAGACCATTCGGTTAACGTGTTGGAAAAACTGGTCACGATGCTGGCTTTGCTTTAATAGAATAAGATGAATATAATAGAATTGAAGAATACGTTGCCTAACGTATTTTTATCTCGGGATGACATTCATTCTGAAATATGGAATAATGCGGTAAAATTTGAAAAAGGTAAGCTTTATCTGATTGAAGCTGCTTCGGGAACAGGTAAATCCTCTCTTTGCAGTTTTATATACGGTTACCGTTTCGATTATCAGGGTGCGATAACGTTTGACGGACAAGCAACCCGTAATTATTCGGTGGGACAGTGGGTTAATATCAGACGCCGTACACTCGGTCTTCTTTGGCAGGAATTACGACTTTTCCCCGAACTCACGGCCTTGGAAAATATTCAAATCAAAAATAAACTGACACATTATGTCGATGAAGAAAAGATTCGCCGGTGGTTCGACCGACTTGGAATAGGTGATAAATTATCGGCAAAGGTTGGTTTGATGAGTTTCGGACAACAACAAAGAGTCGCTTTTATCCGCTCACTTTGCCAACCCTGCGATTTTTTATTTCTGGATGAACCGATCAGTCACCTGGATGATGAAAACGGTGCTATAATGGGAGAGATGATAAAGGAAGAAGCCCTGGGGCACCAGGGAGCGGGCGTGATAGTCACTTCTATCGGTAAACATATTCCTTTAAATTATGATCGGAGTTTTAAACTGTAAATGCGGATCTAAAATCAGAATATTATGAATTTAGTTTGGAAACTTTTAAGACAACATATATCGGTACCCCAGTTGGTAGGCTTCTTCTTTGCCAATCTTTGCGGTATGGCAATCGTTTTGCTCAGTGTACAGTTCTATGAGGATGTTTTGCCGGTCTTTACACAAGGCGATAGCTTTATGAAGAAAGATTATGTGATTGTCAGTAAACATATCAGTACGATCGGAACGTTCACGGGTAAGAGTAATACTTTTACGCAAGAAGATATTGATGAGATAAAAAGCCAGCCTTTCAGTAAATCCGTAGGGGCTTTTCAACCATCGGAATATAAGGTCTCTGCCGGTTTGGCCATGGAAGGTACCGGTTTGCAGATGAGTACGGAAATGTTTTTCGAATCCGTACCCGATGCTTTTGTAGATGTCACTTCCCACCAATGGACTTATACCCCCGGAAGTCAGGATGTACCCATTATCATTCCGCGTAATTACTTGAATCTTTATAATTTCGGATTTGCCCAGAGTCATAACATGCCCAAGATTTCGGAAGGTCTGATGGGTATGATCCATTTGAACATTCAGGTTCGCGGAACACAAGGTCAGGAAACCAGTTTTCGTGGAAATATCGTGGGATTCAGCAATCGCTTGAATACGATACTTGTACCGGAAAAATTTATGGATTGGGCTAATAAGACATATGCTCCGTATACCAAAGCCGAATCATCCCGTTTGATAGTGGAAGTGGGTAATCCCGCGGATGACCGCATAGCCAAGTTCTTCCAGAAAAAAGGATACGAGACCGAAGACAATAAGCTGGATGCCGGAAAGACGACCTGGTTCCTGAAAATGACCATTTCCATCGTGATGGGAGTAGGATTATTGATCAGCGCCTTGTCTTTCTATATCTTGATGCTCAGTATTTATTTGCTTCTGCAGAAAAATACGGTTAAACTGGAAAATCTTTTATTATTGGGATATAGTCCGTCACGAGTGGCAGCGCCCTATCAATTACTGACCTTCGGGCTGAATATTCTCGTTTTGATATTGGCGGTTGTCATCGTATTTTGGTTACGTGGCTATTATCTGAATGTACTTACGATGCTGGCACCTCAGATGGCGCATGATTCGTTGACCAATATGTTTATTACCGGAGGAGCTTTGTTTGTTCTGGTTTCGGTTCTCAATATCGTGGCAATTCGCAGTAAAGTGATTTCAATTTGGAAACATCGGGAGAAATGAGATATTACCAAGATAAGATTGATTCTATTCGGGCAATCCTGCACGGACTTAAACGGCAAAGTCAAGGAATGCTTTATGGAAAACTGTCGGCCTTTTTCGCCGTAGCCGCTCTCTTTTATATTTTTTATCATCATTATTCCTGGCTGTTTGCAGTACTTTTAACGATTGCAGTGGCAGTTTATGTGTTTTGCTTTGTCCGTGATGAACGGTTGAAACGGAAGATTGTCTTTTATCGTAGGATGAGGCAGATCTGTGAGGACGAACAGGCTGCTGCCAAAGGCGATTTTTCCGCTTTCGACGAAGGTGAAAAATACATCGACTCCTATCATGAATATGCTTATGATTTGGATGTATTCGGACATAGTTCTTTGTTTCAGCGCATTAATCGTACGATAACGGAAGAAGGCAGCGATTGTCTGGCAGGAAAATTAAAAAATGTATCTCTTGACAGGAAAGAGATTCTCGAAAACCAGTCGGCTGTACAAGAGTTGTCTCGAAAGGTCGATTTCAATATCGACTTTCTTGCCAATGGTCCTGTTCACAGCCGGTTTGACAAGATAGACAAGACCGTTTTGCTTCCTTTCCGCTTTTTCAGTACGAAACTTTATTTTATCGTTTATCCCATATTGTTTGTAACCGGACTGTCTATCGTATTGCTCCCCTTCGTTTCATGGGCGGGGACTTTACTCGGATTTATGTTTGTGCTCCAGATTGTTTTGACTGCCAGTCAGCTGAAACCGACCAATTTGTCTATCCGCCAGATAGAAAAACTGCATAAGGAGATAAGAAGTTATCTGGCTCTTCTGGGATGTATCAAGAATTCTTCATTCGAGTCTTCGAAATTGAAGGAATTGCAGAGTGCATTGTTTCGGAAAAACGATGATTGTCTGGAAGCATTACATCGGTTGAAGACAATCATCAGTCTGTTCGATCAACGCAATGGAATGGGATATCCTCTTTTCAACGGGCTCATGTTGAGTGATATCCGTGCAGTCCGG
>CAZKSK010000262.1:0-3588 GCA_964555225.1 uncultured Bacteroides sp. | reverse complement strand
GCAGTTGGTAGCGCACTACGTTCGGGACGTAGGGGTCGGGCGTTCGAGTCGCCTCTTTCCGACAAGCAAGAGCGGTAACTGATTTCCAGTCGCCGCTTTTTGCTTTATCAGTTTGTTGCAATAAGAGTTGCAGCCATTAGCCCTACTACTACATCGTTGGACAAAGTTTGGATCTGCATGGATGATAGTTCTTTTTTTTCATTTAACGGCATACAAAGGATAATTCCCGCTCCTCCTTTTATTTTTCTTTCCATCGGACCTTTTAAGTGTAATATTTTTCCTAAATCATTACTGACTATTCCACTTTGCAAACAGAAACGATAGGGTCGAGTAGTCTTTAATTTAAAAGCTAGACCGTCAACATAATAATCTTGTTCAATCGGACACCAATTGGTAGGTGGAATTAAGGGCAAAGATGCTTTGGATCCGTCTTTGTATGTAACCGTGATACGGGCATTTTCCATATAGCATTGCATATGGTTGGTGCTTCCGGCCATCATCAGATATAATCCTTGAGCTTTTCCCTTTAAGGGGAGTTCTACTTTATTTGCATAATTGTTCCATAAAGAGGTGAAAATAATATTTTTCCCTTTTTGAGGTGAAAGGAAAGGTATCTTTTTATCTTCAATATTTAAAGTTAATGTTCCGTTGATAATTGATTTTCTGAGACCATTATCACATATACTGTCACACTCTTGTGGATGACACCATTCACCCATGCCTTGAACAGGAATTTGCAGGGTAGTATAAGGTGAACGTGGGGCAAGGTATTTATTCCGAAAGATATCTGTAACATTTGCATTAAAGCTACCTGAGATATCAATTGGAATATATTGAGAAGTTCTATTACCGATGAGTTTGAGTCCGTTGGTAACTGTATCGGTTTTAATTTCATGTTCAATCGGTTCAAGCCAAGATAAAGAACCTTGTTTGATGCGTTGAAATGATATATGATTTTCCAAAGCTTTAGGTTCCGAATGAACTTCCGGCATATTTAGGATTGGAGATTTTCCTTTCCATTCAATATTTATAGTTTGCAACTCATCATTCTTTGTTGAAAAGTAAATGCGAATGAATGGGCGTGCAATGCTCTTTTCCTCTATATTCCATCGAAGAGGTTTGTTTTTTAAAGAGATTGATTTAATTTCATCCCTCAATGCAGGTATCACAAGTTCTATATTTCTTGCTTTTTTCAATCTGTTTTGCAAAGAATAGAATTCATGATTACCTTTGCGCATATACTTAAAGTCAATATCAGGAGTATGAATAGAGGCTTGGTTCCAAGAAGAAGGAAAACCGGGCCGAAGTACTAATCGATTATTTAGTGCATCCGGATTTATACCAAATAATCCTTGGACCAAGGCTCTTGACATCACTCCTATAGGATCACCGAAATCTCTATAACATTCACCTCTTGCTGCATCATAAAAACTAATTTGTCCGATATTTCCGGGACTGTTTCCTAAATACATTCCGTCAAGTACGGAACTTTTCAACAGTTTTGTAGCTTCATTTCCACGTCCTGCTTGCCAATAGGCAAGAGCCGTATGCATGACTTCTGCAAAAGCAACATTATTTATACTCCAGGCATAAGGTAACCAGTTTGTGGTGCTTATGGTATAATATCCTTTATCGGGAAGATTTTCCGCTTTTACGGGTATGTGAGGAATTTGTTCATCAATGTAACGAGTTGCACTATATGCTTGTTGAGGCGAGGCTATATCACTGTCAATAGCGTGGTAGATTGTCCAGATGCCCGGATTTGCATGTAAACGCTTTAAACCCATGAAATCCTTGAATTCAGCCCACGCACCTGTATTTTTCATCCATAATTGTGAGTTAATAGCATTTAGAATTTTATTAGCTTCTTTTTGGTAAGGGGCAGGATCTTTATGAAGAAGCTGTGCTATTATGGCAGCCATTTTATTCGCTCTATAATTGTAAGCGGAAGAATGTGTTACACCTCCACTATTATAATATAAAGCATCACTGGCCCAAATACAACAGTAAGCATCGTAGAGCCCATCATTGTCAGCATCGAAATTTCTTTTTTCCCATGCCAAGTGATTTGTGATTACCGGCCACATTTTACGAGCGTATGCCGTATCTCCTGTCCAGTTTAAATGCCATAGAAGTTCATCTATATAACAGAGATTCATATCATAATGGTTCATTCGACTGGTTTTCCCCGGAGTACTACAAATGTAACCGTTACTGTACATTGGCGTTCCCCATTTTTTTTCAGCACGAGCAAGATTCATTAGGGTATCTTGCGCCGGTTGTGGGTATATCGGAGGTATATTTGTAATTTGGGAAGCGGCATAAGCATCAAAATGCGTACGGGCACGATCATGCCATCCCAAACAATCACCTGTGTAAGCGGCACGCCATCCATTGAGCGCCATTCTCCATCCGATAGCTCCATGAAGCCATGTTTGACCATCCCAGATTCCATCGGCTGCTGCTGCCAATATACCACCTAATGTGTTGAGATATGGATCGGGCGTTTTTATAATGAGTCTATTATTGAGATCCTGTGCAGCCCTTTCTGCTTTGATGAAGATATCTTTTGCCTGTTCTTTTAAAAGAAAGCCATGAAGAGATTTTAAAATGAAATAACTAGGCTTTTTTTTTAATTTAATTGTAAAGATTTCCATTTGTTTAGGTAGGTGAGATGCATCAAAACAGTCCGGTGGATCAACTCCCATATCACCATTTCTCATGAGTTTAGGCTGCTTGGTTTCGCATACTCTACAAATAAGAGTGCTATTGGAGGGCATTTTTATCGGTTCAAATTTCCAAATAGCTCCCTCTTCATTTTCATTGGGAAGGGCTAATACAGTAATATGAATTTCACCTTTTCCCCAAGAGGGATCGCGAAGAAGATATGTTCGTTTCGCAGCTGAATAGTGTGACTCACAGTAAGCTACGGAATCGAGAGGTAGATTAACGACAAAACTGATATTTTTGCTGTTAATCTTGTCATATGCAGCAAAGATAGGAAAATCACTTGTTTCCAGTCTGAAAGGTGTATGACTTCCATATAAAGCCCGTGTGTATTTGTTTTTTCCATTGATACAAACAAAATCATTACCATCCGGACGATATTGGAGATGCCGTTTGGCTCCTCTGAAAGCATCATTATGGGATGTCGATTCAATATAATCTTGTCCCTGTAAAGATAAAGTAATAGAAAACAATAAGATGCAGGTAAAGAAATTTTTCATGTTTTTGATTTGATTATTGAAAAGGAGAAAGAACCTGTTTAGACAGTCAGGTCTTTCTCCTTGTTATTTTATTTATGTATTTTTAATTATGGCAAAGGCTTCAAGCCTTCCCATTTTACGTTCCACTGACCATTATCCGGAAATCCCGGGTTCTTTTTGTCACATCCATCCCATCCTGCACACATTAAAGCAACAGCTGTCAGAAGTCCGCCGTTTCCGGGAAGATAAATTCTTAGTCGATTATCTTGATAATTATGACCGTTAATAAGGTATGTATTGGTCCTTTTGTCCATCAATAAGGCTCCTATAGCTTTTTCAGGTTCACCGAGACGGGTGGCGCACATAGCTGTCATTGGATAAT
>CAZKSK010000261.1:0-3588 GCA_964555225.1 uncultured Bacteroides sp. | reverse complement strand
CGTAGATAGGAAATATTTTACAAAATAACAACATATTTCCATGATACAGGAAATCACTTATGAACCGGTGAGCATGAGTCGGAATCTAGCTTCTTCGTCCACCGGCATTATAGCGGAATTCAAACGTAAATCACCTTCCAAGGGATGGATTCATGAGAATGCCGATCCGGGTGTTATTCCACCGGCCTATGAGCAAGCCGGAGCTTCCGCCCTATCTATTCTTACAGATGAAAAATATTTCGGAGGGTCGCTTAATTATATCCGTAATGTTCGTCCATTGGTTCATCTACCTATATTGCGCAAGGATTTTATCATTGACGAATATCAACTGTTGGAGGCGCGTCTTATCGGAGCCGATGCCGTCCTTTTGATAGCAGCTTGTCTTTCAAAGGAAAAGTGTATGTATTTTGTTGACAAGGCACATGAACTCGGATTGGAAGTATTGCTCGAAATTCATCAGGAATCCGAGTTGGAATACGTAACTGATGCGGTAGATATGGTAGGTGTAAATAATCGTAATCTGGGGACTTTCCACACGGATGTGCAAAATTCTTTTCGCTTGGCAAATATGTTGCCTGAAGGAAAACTTCTTGTCTCGGAAAGTGGAATATCCGATGTTCAAACTATTTTGAAACTCCGAGATATCGGTTTTCGTGGTTTTCTTATGGGAGAAACATTCATGAAAGAAGTTGATCCGGGTTTTGCTTTGAAATCTTTTATCTTACAAATGAAAGGTTAAAGATGATAAAGGAAAAGTTGATTGTAAAGGTATGCGGGATGCGGGATGCCGATAACATTCGTGAAGTAGAAGCAATTGTAAACCTGAAAGAAGATTTATCTGTAGACTGGATTGGATTTATTTTTGCTCCCCGTTCTCCCCGTTATGTGGAAATGAAGCCGGCTTATATGCCATCCAGAGCTAAACGTGTGGGTGTTTTTGTGAATGATACGGAAGAAAGTATCATAAAACATATAGATGAATTTAAACTTGATTTCGTTCAATTGCATGGAGCGGAATCTCCGGAGTTTTGTGCTCGATTAAAAAAACATGGACTTCATCTGATTAAAGCATTCCAGATAGCCGAGTCGGAAGATTTAATAAATACGTCCGATTATGAAGTCCTATGCGATTATTTTCTGTTTGATACCAAATGTTCTACGGATGGAGGTTCAGGTCGTTCGTTCGACTGGTCTGTACTAAGTAGTTATAAAGGTTCTACTCCTTTTTTACTGAGTGGAGGTTTGGGTGAAGACGTTATTGCACAACTTCGTGAATTTAGTCATCCTCAATGGTACGGAATTGATTTGAACAGTCGTTTCGAAAAAGCTCCGGCAATGAAAGATGCAAATAAGATAAAATATTTCTTGCAGTCAATGCAACAGTAACAAATAAATAAAATAATAAAAATTAATAATATCATGAATAGAATAAATCAGTTGTTCGATGGAAATCATAAAAATATTCTTTCCATTTATTTCTGTGCAGGAACTCCTATTTTGGATGGAACGATGAATACCCTTCGTGCCTTGCAGAGACATGGTGTAGGTATGGTAGAAATAGGTATTCCTTTCAGTGACCCTATGGCCGACGGACCTGTTATCCAAAATGCGGCGACCAAAGCCTTGCGTAATGGAATGACCCTGAGATTACTGTTTTCACAATTGAAAGATGCCCGTAAGGAAATAGATATTCCTTTGATTCTTATGGGTTATCTCAACCCGATTATGCAATATGGTTTTGAGCATTTTTGTCAATCATGTAAAAATGTGGGCATAGACGGAGTCATCATTCCCGATCTTCCTTTTAAGGACTATATGGAAAGTTATAAATCCGTTGCAGAAAAATATGATGTAAAAGTTATTATGCTCATTACTCCTGAGACCAGTGAGGAACGGATTCGCCTTATTGACGAGCATACGGATGGTTTTATCTATATGGTTTCTTCCGCGTCGACTACCGGTGCTCAAAAAGATTTCAATGTGTCCAAGCAGACATATTTCAAACATGTGGACGATCTTCATTTGCGTAATTCCCGTATGGTCGGTTTCGGTATATCCAACAAGCAGACTTTTGATGCAGCCTGTGCTAATGCTTCGGGTGGAATTATCGGAAGCAAGTTTGTAACTTTGCTTGAGGAAGAAAAAGGAGATGCGGAAAAAGCTATTCTTCGACTATTGAATGACATTGAAAATTGAAAATCCGGACAATTTGAAAAACAATTCGAAAGCCTATTTGTTTTCTATATAAAACATTCTAAATTTATAAGGAAATAAAACTCATTTGCCTATAGTCAGCTAATTGTTTGGCTATAGGCAAATAATTGTTTGCTATTAGTCAGACGATCGTTTGCTATGCATCAAAATACTTTTTTTAATGGTCTGATTTAAAAGGTATTAAAATGACATGAAAAACCTTTGGTAATTTGTAAAACGGAAGTGACAAAGGTCTGTTTTTATCGGAAGCCAATATGTTTTAATATCTTTTTTATCTTTCTTTATTTTTTGTAGTGCCGATATTTTCCTTTTTTGTATCTTTGCAAGCAAAGAAGCAAAACAAATATATGTTTATACGGAAATACCCATCAGTGTTGCTGATATATACGGGCGGGACCATTGGAATGATTCAAAATCCCGAAACAGGTGTCTTGGAATCTTTCAATTTTGATCACCTCCAGAATCATGTTCCGGAACTTCGTCGCTTCAATTATCACATTTCAAATTATCAGTTCGACCCTCCTATCGATTCATCCGATATGGAACCTGCTTTATGGTCCAAATTGGTGAAAATCATCAATTATAACTATGAACGTTACGACGGGTTTGTCATTTTGCACGGAACAGACACGATGAGTTATACGGCTTCTGCCTTGAGCTTTATGCTCGAGAATCTTTCCAAACCGGTAATTCTCACGGGAAGTCAATTGCCTATAGGTGTGTTGCGAACTGACGGAAAGGAAAATCTGATAACGGCTATAGAAATAGCTGCCGCTAAAAATCCGGACGGGACTCCTATTGTACCTGAAGTGTGTATTTTCTTTGAAAATCATTTATGGAGAGGTAACAGGACGACTAAAATAAATGCTGAGAACTTTAGTGCATTCAGTTCATTCAATTATCCAGAACTTGCTACGGCTGGTATTCATATCAATTATTTCAAGAATCGTATTCGTCAGCCGGATTTTTCGAAACCGTTGAAGCCACATTATATTTTCGATACCAATGTAATAGTGCTTACACTATTTCCTGGAATTCAGCAGAATATAGTATCTCAAGTTCTTAATATTCCGGGATTGCAAGCGGTTGTGATAAGAACTTTCGGTTCGGGTAATGCGCCTCAGAAACCTTGGTTGGTAACTGAATTGAAGGCGGCAGTGGAAAGAGGTATCGTAATAGTGAACATAAGTCAGTGTCTTTCCGGAGCAGTAGAGATGGGACGTTATGAAACAGGTCTTCATTTACAGGAAGCAGGCGTTATCAGTGGGCACGACAGTACCTTGGAATCGGCTCTTGCCAAATTAATGATTCTGGTTGGCCATAAATTGTCGCCGGCAGAGATCAGATACAAGATGAATACTTCTCTCTGTGGAG
>CAZKSK010000260.1:0-3589 GCA_964555225.1 uncultured Bacteroides sp. | reverse complement strand
AGCATTTGCAATGACACATTGTTTTTGTGCATCGGTAGCTCTATTCATCAATACATTGTCGAAAATTTTGGCTGCAGCTTCCTTTGTTTCTCCACCGAAAAGTTCCAATTGTTCTACATGAGTAAAGCCCAAGTCCTCGGGACGAAAAATACATTCATAATGATTGGTCGCTACTTTGAATTCACTGGTCAACGATATCTCGTCATAGCAATCCAAACTATTCACTACGGCAAAACCTACACCCATCTTCTGCAATACATTAGTATAAAGACGCATCTGGGATAAATCGGCCACACCAAGCAATTGATAGGCTGGTTTGCAAGGATTTACCAACGGGCCAAGCAAATTAAATATAGTACGTACAGCCAGAGCTTTACGCACCGGACCCACAAACTTCATAGCCGGATTAAACAACTGTGCATGCATATAAACGATTCCGCATTCATCCATAGAACGTGTAAGCTTATCCTGATCATTCGTGAATTTCACACCATGTTGTTCTATCACATTGCTGGCTCCACTTACCGATGTTGCACCGTAATTACCATGTTTGGCAACTTTATATCCCGCTCCGGCCACGACAAAACAGGCACAAGTGGAAATATTGAATGTATTCTTTCCATCGCCACCTGTTCCGACAATATCGATAGGCTTATAAGCATCCAAATTCACGGGTACACGTGTAGTCATAAGAGCTTCGCGGAAACCAAGCAATTCGTCGACTGTAATGCCTCTCATTTGAAAAATAGCAAGCATAGCTGCAATTTGAGCTTCGCTATATTTTTCTTTGGTTATATTGAGTAAAATATCTTTGGTTTCATCGCTTGTCAGCGTTTCACGATTGAACAAGCGGAATAATATCTCTTTCATAATCGTTTTGTCTTAATGATTCAAAAAATTCTGCATAATCTGTTTTCCACACGGAGTGAGTATTGATTCGGGATGAAACTGAATTCCATGAATATCATACTCTTTATGTTTCAAAGCCATTATATATCCTTCATTACTCACGGCTGTAACAGTAAGGCAAGAGGGAAGAGCAGCTTTATCGACCACCCAGGAATGATAACGGCCTACTTTGAAAATATCTTCCAATCCGTCAAATAGATAATCCTTGCCGTAATGTCCGATTGCTGTCTGTACTCCATGGAAAGGCTCGTTCAAATTAATCAATTTTGCTCCGAATACTTCAGCTATGGCTTGATGTCCTAAACAAACTCCCAGCATCGGTTTACGCCCGGCATAAGTACGAATCACATCCATCAGTTGTCCGGCATCGGAAGGTATACCGGGTCCCGGTGAAAGAATTATTTTATCATAGGGTTCCAAATCCTTCATTTCGAACTTGTCATTACGTTTCACGTCTACCTCGGATCCGAGTTCCTTCACTAAATGGGCCAAATTATACGTAAAGGAATCATAATTGTCAATGATAACTATCTTTTTCATAATTTCTACATTTTTTCTGCCAACTGAATAGCCTTCTTCAAAGCGCCCAGCTTGTTATTTACCTCTTGTAATTCACTCTCTACATTGCTTTTAGCCACAATGCCGCCGCCAGCCTGAAACCACAGCTCATTGTTCCTACTCACAAAAGTACGAATAGTAATAGCCTGATTTAAACTTCCGTTAAGCCCTATAAAGCCGATGCAACCGCCATATGCTCCTCGATTATGTGGTTCATATTCACTGATAAGCTGCATAGCTCTCACTTTTGGTGCACCGGATAAGGTTCCTGCAGGGAATGTATCTATAAAAGTCTTAATTGGATCGGCATCTTCATTCAACTCTCCGCTCACACGACTCACCAAATGAATCACATGACTGTAATACTGGAGGTCTTTATAGAAATCCACTTTTACATTATGACAATTACGACTTAAATCATTACGAGCCAAATCTACCAACATTACATGTTCTGCATTTTCTTTCGGATCATTACGCAGGAACTCGGCATTTTTCTCATCCTCGGCAATATTTCCCGTGCGATGAGTAGTACCGGCTATCGGATCGATATAGGCTTTTCGTCCTTCTATACGACAATGTGTCTCTGGTGAAGAACCAAAAAGCCGAAACCCACCAAAGTCAAAATAAAAAAGATACGGAGAAGGATTAATACTTCTTAATGCCCTGTAGAGTTTGAAATCATCGCCTGTAAATGGCTGTATGAAACGACGGGAAAGTACAATTTGGAAAACATCACCAAGCATACAATTAGCGATTCCCTTTCGAATATTGGCACGATGCTGATCGTCAGTTAACGTACTGGTTGTTTCTCCAATAGGATGAAAATCATATAATGAAAAATTCGTACTGTTAATAGCCGTCTGAATACGATTCAAATGGTTACTTTCATTAGGTTTCAGCATCTCTATAAGCACCATTTCACTGGTAAAATCATTGAATACGATGATATACTTATAAAGAATATAATGCATATCGGGAGCATCGTTTTTTGCCTCTACACTATCTTTTATCGGAATGTTTTCGAAATATCTTACGGCATTAAAAGATGTATAACCGTAAAGTCCGCAATAATTACTGTAATCACCTACAACCTGAAATTCGTGAAGGAAATCATTGATGGCGTTATCTACACGATAATCGTCGCCGATAGCCATAACTTTTTCCTCTCCGTCCGGAAACTTACATAACGCCTTCCCATGACTGATACTTACGCTGGCAATAGGGCAAAGTCCTATAAACGAACGGTTATTTTCACTTCCATGATAATCCGAACTTTCCATCAATACACTTTGAGGAAAAAGATCACGTACTTTCAAATACGTACTTACCGGTGTGTGCAAGTCGCCTAATACCGAGCGACTTTCTGTTTTGTATTTATACATAAGGCTTAATCGTTTATATGTTTCAAGTAAGTTTCAATATCTTTATCTCCGCGTCCCGAAATAGTAAGGACCACTACATCTGTAGGTTTAAAATGAACTTTGGGTAAAGCTCCCAATGCATGAGCCGACTCCAATGCCGGAATGATTCCTTCCAGACGAGTGAGCTCATAGGCTCCTTTCAAAGCTTCGTCATCGTTCACAGCTAGTACCGTAGCACGATGTTGCTGGGCCAGATTCGAATGAATAGGACCTATTCCCGGATAGTCAAGTCCTGCCGACAGGGAATAAGGTTCGACAATCTGTCCTTCTTCTGTTTGCATTACTAATGTACGTGCTCCATGAATAATACCCAAACGACCTCGTTGAATCGGCGCGGCAGTATAACCGGAATCTATACCCAGTCCTCCGGCCTCGGCAAGAACAATTTTCACACGATCATCATCAATATAGTGGTAAATGGTTCCAGCTGCATTACTTCCACCACCGACACATGCCATTAAATAATCCGGATAATCACGTCCTTCCTTTTCTTTAAGTTGTTTCTTAATTTCCTCACTGATGACACTCTGTAACCGAGCAACCATATCGGGATAGGGATGAGGACCTACAGTAGAACCGATGATATAGAATGTATTCTCAGGATGACAACACCAATCACGAATTGCCTCATTAGTAGCATCTTTGAGCGTCATATTACCGGAAGTAACCGGAATCACCGTAGCCCCCAACATCTTCATTCT
>CAZKSK010000259.1:0-3596 GCA_964555225.1 uncultured Bacteroides sp. | reverse complement strand
TATTGATTTATAGTGCACCGACAGGTGCATCTGCCTAACATTTGCTTAACCTGTAATTCCGGCCCGAAGGGATTGGCGCACTTTTTGCCGAGCGTAGCGACTAGCAAAAAGTGTGACAAAAGGAATTATCAGGTTGAAGCAGTTGTTAGGTTTATGCGCGTGCTAATCTTTTTTCTTTTTCGAGAAGTATTAGTTGTTCTTCATGTTTTTTAACTTGAGAATGATTTGCATAAGTCGACCAAGTAGGTTCATACTCTTCAGATTGATTTCCCCAAACATCCCAGCCAGGCCTTGGGCCTCGTGCAAACATTTCAAGAAATGGACCAAAACTACAATTTTCAATCAATTCATATTGCTCATCTGGTTTTCGACTATGTTCACGTTTCTGAGATACAATAATATTTTCTTGTGATCGACCAGGTTGCAATGTTCTAGCGTTACTACCCTTAACACCGAATAAAATCATTTCAGTAACATTTCTAAAATAAAAACCAACACCACGTCGATCAGGGCCACCATCTTTTCGTACTTTGTACCAAATTAAATTTGATTTATATTCAAAACCCCAAGCTTTCAATACTTGAAGACCTTCGGGCATTAACGCATTTGGAACCCAGAGATATAAATGAGCTTTTGCTAAAGTAATATCTTTAACAGGCAATGAACATATTTCATCAAGTTTCATTGTTGGATATCGATTTAATCTTTTATGCTCAGGAGCCATTTTTCCAGTTCTATTGGTAAATTGCCAAGGAGGATCTGCGAGAATAGTGCCATATTTTTTTCCATCTACATGACTAATTAAGTCTTGAACAGGATTAAACATTTTCTTCCTCCTTGTCGTATAATTTCTTAGAAATTCCAAATACTAGTATTGGACAACCAGCACCACTCCCACCTTCTATTCTTGGAAGTAATTTACTCATATGTGTAGTAGAAGCACCGTAGGAAGAACCACGACCTAATGTATTAAAAATTTCTTGTAATTCATCACATCTAGTGATTATTACGCCAACACTTATTGCTCTAAGATCGAATAGTAGTCTGAAATTATTCAAATCACGGTCATAGAATGGATCCTTATTATTCCATTCTATTTCAAGTGCTACTTTATTTTTAAAACAATCAACTTTATGTGTTGGTGTAACCATTTCACTGCTATCTACCACAACTTTTGTTTGAAATTCTTTTTCTTCCCACCCTCTTCGATATAAAAAACTATCAATATACTCTGAAACCTTTGATTTCCGCCCACCCGGATCGGTAATCCATGACTCTTTCAATCTAAATGAATGTAATACTTCTATAATATCATTCCATTCTTCTGGAAAGTCTTGTGATAGTATAGCAACAGCATGTTTCCATTCATGGACTTCATAATTTTCACGAATTGTTATTGGAATAAGCTTGACGGGCATTAAAACAACCTCTAAACGCAGAATTTAGTCATTATATATATAAGAAGGTTTTTTATCAACAATATATTATTTCTTTATAATATATATATTTAAAATTGCGCCGAAGGCGTCAACCTAACATTTGCTTAACCTGCGAGGCGTTATGGCGCGATTCTTGCCGAGGAGCGCAGCGACGACTAGCAAGAATCGTGACATAGCCGAGTCAGGTTGAAGCAGTTGTTAGGCGAAATCTCTATTTATTTAATGAACTCCTGATAGTTGTTTTTGATATACTTTACCATCAATATACTTAAATCTTCTGGATATTTATAGAATTCATCATCCCATTGCCCAAGTTCTGTTTCATTATATGAATCCATAAAAGCCTCAATGGTTCCAGCTGCCTTTGTCTTTTTATAAAGATCGATTTCTTTAAATAATGTTTTTATTGCACTTTCAACAATTTCTGCCATTCTAGGTGCTCCAATAGCCATGCACCCATTATATGCTTCCTCTGCAAATTGGCCTGATGAATTATAAAAATATTGATTAAAACCACCATTATTAACTTCTGCTTCCAATCCCCAAATTGCCCAAATATACTGAATGCCCAGTGTTTGCTTTTTAATTATTTCATATTCGTTTTCATAATCATCCTTTATTATTTCATCTATGATATAATCAATTACGGCTTGTACTAATTTATCATCTGGAATGCTTTTTATTGTCTCAATCGTAAACGACGAATATTTCTTCCTATTTTGAAAATCATCAAATGCCTTTGATATATCCACAGTTGTCTCCTTTTGCTGTTTTGCACAACTAAACACTGACATTAATACAATTATTATGATAAATGTCTTTTTCATTTCCTATTCCTTGCGCGCGCGAAGCGCGTCCGCCTAACATACGCTTAACCGGTGACGCGAGTGTGGCGTGGTTTGTGCCAGGCAAAGCCTGAAGCACAAACCATGACACGCCGCGGCATACGGTTGAAGCGATTGTTAGAACTCTCCCTCTAATTCCAATTAAATAATTACTATGGCAATATTTTTCATATCTATTTAACTGCTTGCCCTAATTAAATATCCTCCCCAAACCCATCCGCGTTCTTCATTACTCGTTACGATGTAGTACCAAACAGAAGAAATCCCATCTATTACTTCCGTCCCACTCATACGGTTACTTTCAAATATTTTTACTCTTGTTCCAGTTTCAAGAATAGTAATTGTCTTTGCTAAAAGATCGGGCGCCTCCCGTAGCCTAAGGCGTACTGTTGTTTCTAGTGTGTAAGTGTTTGGAAATACCTTCTCAATGTCTGGATACTTGGTTAATGCAAATAACTCTTCTGCTTTCATCAACGTTAATTTAGGATTAATTACACTCAGACGGTCACCAACAATATCAGCAAGAGTCAAGTGCGAAACTACTATAGGACTACTAACAGCAGAATAATTTGAATAAACAATATTTACTAATTCCGGATTAGATGAAAGAAGGAAAGCCAATAACATATCAGCGCCTGTCTGCTCAGCTAGGAACCTTAGATATGATGTGGTTCCACCTGTAGGCTCCCCCCATTCTGTAATTTTATAACGCTTGAGTGGTTTGCTATTGTAAGGTAATATGATTTTAAGCATATCCAAATCGGAATCACTATCACATCGGAATAGATCGTTGAACTCAGGCCGTAATCCAGCATCAATTAGGTTTTTTAGAATATCCACTTGACCGGCCTGTATTGCTTTTGAAAGATAAGAAACAATATCCTGGTCCATCAAGTAGTACTGTGGTACGTCTTTACTTAAAAGATATTTGATCATTTTATAATCATTTCGTTCAACAGCCAAATTAAGTGGGTTTTTTGTTTGCGACTCCTCCCAATATTGCATTAATCCATCTTCTTTTATGCGCTTCCAGTCTACTAATTCAAGATTTACATAATCACTTTTTAAAACAAACTCCTTTATAGTTTGGGTTAAATTGTCAAATTCCTGACAGTAAACTTGATTTGAAATGCTCAGGAAAAATAAAAATATGATAAAAGTAAATAATCTACTTCTCATTAGGTGCTCCTTTGTGCTTTCCCATGTAGTTCTAACATACGCTTAAGCCTTAAAACGAGACTGGCGCGGTTTCTGCCAAGGAGCGAAGCGACGCAGCGGAAACCGTGACAGGCCGTTTTATAGGCTTGAAGCG
>CAZKSK010000258.1:0-3602 GCA_964555225.1 uncultured Bacteroides sp. | reverse complement strand
GCACGTGATTTGTAATCTCGGGGTCGTTGGTTCGAATCCGACAAGAGGCTCAAAATTTCTACGAGGGGTGCCTTACTTTCAGGCTGAGAACAAACCCATTGCACCAGTACAGATAATGCTGACGCTGGAATATAATTAAAACCACGCAATGTATTTTTCTATAGATTTTATAAAATCTAACTCCTCTTATTGATTGATTTAAAATAAATTAGTAAGATGAAAAAATTATTTCTTAGCTTTAGTTTCATAACTATATGTTCGTTAGCTATCGCACAAAAGAACACTTCTTTTGTATTAGATACGTTACATATTTATCAATTAGAAAATATCGAAGTAAAGGCAACCAGAGTAAATAAAAAAACACCTATTGCACATTCCAATTTATCACAAGAAGATATTCAACGTAATAATTATGGAAAAGATATACCTTCACTTCTGCAATTAACGCCTTCTATCGTAAGCACATCCGATGCCGGTAACGGAATAGGATATACTGATATCCGACTAAGAGGAACAGATGGTACTCGTATCAATGTTACTACAAATGGGGTTCCTATGAATGATCCGGAAAGCCATAAACTTTATTGGGTCGATTCTCCTGATTTAATTTCATCTATCGGCACCATGCAGATTCAACGAGGTGTAGGAAGTAGTACAAACGGAGCAGGTGCATTCGGAGGGTCAATTAATATGACAACATCTGCATTACCAACCCGTCCATCCGGAGAAGCTTCCTTTTCATATGGTTCTTATACCACCAATAAAGAAGCAATAAAATTAAGTTCTGGACTTATAAAAAATCATTGGGCTTTCGATGGAAGATTTTCTCATATTTACTCCCACGGATATATGGATAGAGCTTTTTCAAACTTAAGTTCTTATATGTTCCAAGGAGCATACTATGAAGATAAAACAATATGGAAATTTATCACTTTCGGTGGACACGAAAGAACTTATAACGCTTGGGACGGACTGACTAAAGACCAGATGAAACAAAAGCGGACATATAATCCCTGCGGAGAAATAACCGATGACAATAAAAATGTAATAGGTTTTTATAGCAATCAAACGGATAATTACACTCAAATCAATAATCAACTTTCAATGAATCATACGTTCAATGAATATTGGAATCTAAACTTAACTTTTCATTATACAAGAGGCTCTGGTTATTATAACCAATGGAAAAATCAAAGAACTCTTTCAGAATATAGTCTAACGACATTGAAAGATTCAAATGGAGACATTTTAACCAAAAGTAATTTAACACGAAAAAAAAACATGGAGAATGATTTTGAAGGCTTTGTCGGAAGTACAAATTATCATACAGACAATCTCGACATGGCATTCGGAACTGCCGCTAACATCTATAGTGGAGATCATTGGGGAGATGTCACTTCTATAGAAAAAGCAGCTGATTTTAATAATGCAGTTGAATACTATCGGAACTACTCTCGTAAAACAGATTTCAATATCTTCACTAAAGCGACATGGACAATTTTCCAAGGGATGAATTTATTTGGAGATTTACAATATCGCCGTATTCACCATCAAATCTATGGAACTGGTTCAAGTTACCAATATGTATATGATGAAAATTGGAATGACGTTGGCTACATGCAGAAACTAAATATTAATAAAGATTATAATTTCTTTAATCCGAAAGCCGGTTTTAGCTATATTATTGGTAATCATAATATTTATGCGTCATTTGCAATTGCTCAAAAAGAACCGACTCGTGACGATTTCACCAATGCTACAGCAAATATGAATCCAAAACCAGAAAAAATGTATGATTGGGAAGCCGGCTACACATTCGGGAATTCTTGGCTAAATGCCGGAATCAATTTTTATTATATGCAATATCATAATCAATTGATTCAAACAGGTGCTATTAATCCGGATACTTATGACGTTCTCTATTTTAATATCCCCGATAGTTATAGACGTGGAATCGAATTAACTGCCAATATAAAAATTCTATCTTGCCTGACATTGAGCGGAAACGCTACTTTCAGCCAAAACAAAATAAAAAACTATACTGAAAATATATATAGTTATGATACATATTCGAATATTGATCGATTTCTTGGAACAACCAATATAGCTTATTCTCCAAGCACTATTTATGGCGCTATCGTTCAATTCAATAAAGGAGGATTCAATGCGAACATACACATGCAACATGTGGGCAAACAGTTCTTTAATAATAGTCAAAAAGAAGAATTGAGCCTTAATGCATATTCTTATACAGATATGAATGCATCGTATACGTTCCAGACAAAGAGACTCAAAGAGATAAGATTAGGTATTAGCGTAAACAATCTTTTTAACAAAAAATATTGTTCTAATGCTTATATCTACGATTCAGGAACAAGTAAAGCCGATGGTGATTGGTATGACACTCGATATTTTCCTCAGGCTACTCGAAACTTTCTTGCAAACATGACAATTTCTTTCTAAAATTAGAAATGCGAGATGGATTTAAAATTTATTCTGCAAATAGTTGGAATTATTCTTGGCCTTATTTATTTATGGCTTGAATATAAAGCTCATATAGGTCTATGGATAGTCGGCTTAATTATGCCGTGCGTACATGGTTATTTGTATTACATCAGTGGATTATACGCCGATTGTGCCATGAATGGTTATTACGTTCTTGCCGGCATTTATGGATGGATTGTATGGGCACATGGAACTAAAAAAGAGCGAATATTAAATATTTCTCATATTCCTCTCAAACAACTTCCTAAAATTATCGGAATATACATAATAGTCCATATTGCTATTTACTTATTTCTTATTAAACTAACAAACAGTACTGTTCCTTTCTGGGATAGTACTACTACAGCCCTAAGTATCATAGCTATGTGGTTGCTTTCCCGAAAATATGTTGAGCAATGGCTAGTTTGGATATTTGTAGATGCAATTACCGTTGGTTTATACATATATAAGGGGATTCCCTATACCGCAAGTTTATATTTACTCTATACAATACTTGCAATTGCCGGTTACTTAAGATGGAAAAAAGAAATTATAAATAATAGGAATTCTCATAAATTTTGAATATATTTGCATCATAATTATAGTAAAAACGGCTAATTATAAAACTATGATGCAACTATTTTCATCTTTTAATTTACAGCAATTAGCAAGTGCTTTTATCGTGCTGTTTGCCGTAATAGATATTATTGGATCTATTCCAATTATTTTAAGTATAAAAGAAAGTGGGAGGAATATCAACTGTCTAAAAGCGACTCTATTGTCTTTGGCTCTTCTACTTGGCTTTTATTATGCCGGTGATGCTTTATTGAGATTATTTCAGGTAGATATTGCTTCGTTTGCCATTGCAGGGTCTATAGTATTATTTTTAATGGCCTTGGAAATGGTTCTGGACATTCAGATTTTTAAAAATAATGGGCCCATTAAAGAAGCAACTCTCATTCCTCTTGTCTTTCCATTATTGGCCGGTCCCGGAGCCTTCACTGCACTTCTTTCATTAAGAGCCGAATATGCTTCAATAAATATAATCATAGCTCTTCTCCTCAATATGATATGGGTCTTTACGGTTTTAAAATTAACAGATAAGGTACAGCATATGC
>CAZKSK010000257.1:0-3617 GCA_964555225.1 uncultured Bacteroides sp. | reverse complement strand
TTATCTTATATCTTTCCTTCAACTTTTGGCATAAACGGATTCATACGTATAAATAGTATGGGAGCTTTATTAAAAGATGTTGAACCTGAATTTAGAATGCTTTGGATTCAAACGGGAGTCTATTTCATAACCACTTGCCTAGTCTATCGTTATCAAATCCTACTTTCACGAAAACACGTTTACAATAGGCTAAAAGAGATGAAACAAAAAATAAAAAAAGAGATATAGAGATCAAGCAAAAGAAAGACGAAAACCTTTTCTAAGATTTTCGTCCTTCCCATTAATGGATTTATTAATAATTTTCAGCCTTAATCTGGAAATAAGCTTGGGCATGCTTACATACGGGACATATTTCCGGAGCATGCTTACCTATTACAATATGTCCACAATTGGAACACTGCCAAATACAATCGCCTTCACGACTAAATACTAATTTATCTTTTACATTAGCCAATAGTTTACGATAACGCTCCTCGTGTTCTTTTTCAATAGCCGCAACACCTTCAAATAAAGCAGCAATATCCACAAAACCTTCTTTACGAGCTTCCTTGGCAAAATTTACATACATGTCTGTCCATTCATAGTTTTCGCCTTCTGCAGCATCCAACAGATTTTCTTCTGTCGAATTAATTCCGTGAATCAGTTTAAACCAAAGTTTTGCATGTTCCTTCTCATTATTTGCAGTTTCTTCAAACAAATTTGCGATCTGGACATATCCTTCTTTCTTCGCTTTTGCTGCATAATAAGTATATTTATTACGAGCCTTAGATTCTCCGGCAAAAGCTGTCCACAAATTTTCTTCAGTCTTTGAACCTTTTAATTTTTCATCCATAAATAACCTCCTTCTTTATTTATTAGTAAAATTTATATTTAATATATTATAAACGCAAAGTTACATATTCATTGAAATAAACCAAGAAAATTTCATTTTTTTATCTTTGAAAAATAAATTTGCTATTTTATTCTACCCCCAATTTGTATTATCTTTGTCCGATAAAAATAAAAAAGGAAAAGAATGAACGAATTCCTACACATATTAAAACGATTCCTGCCTCCTTATCGTAAAAATCTGTTTCTTACAGTTTTTTTCAATATATTATCAGCAATACTCAATGTCTTTTCATTTACATTGATTATTCCTATATTACAGATATTATTTCAAATGCAGAAAGGTGTTTACACTTTTATGCCATGGAATGGAACTGAAAGTTTCAAAACCATACTTATAAATAATTTCTACTATTATGTCACGGGAATGATTGATCATCAGGGGCCTAGCATTACATTACTCATGCTTGGTTTATTCCTAGCTTTCATGACATTTCTAAAAACTACCGCATACTTTCTTTCTTCGGCAACCATCATACCTATTCGTACTGGGGTCGTCAGAGATATAAGAAATCAATTATATAAGAAAATTCTAGATTTGCCATTAGGTTTTTTTTCAGAAGAAAAAAAAGGAGACATTCTTGCCCGAATGAGTGGAGATGTACAAGAAGTGGAAAATTCTATTATGAGTTCGCTTGACATGCTTTTTAAAAATCCTATTCTTATAATATCATATTTTATCACTTTAATCATCGTCAGTTGGCAACTAACATTATTCACTATCATTGTTCTACCTGCCATGGGATGGCTAATGGGTTATGTAGGTAAAAAATTAAAAGCAAAATCTAAAGATGCTCAAAACCAATGGGGTTTACTTATGGCTCAAGTAGAAGAAACATTAGGCGGATTACGGATCATCAAGGCCTTCATTGCAGAAGAAAAGATGTTCAATCGTTTCTTTAAAGCAGATGAGGGTTATAGAAACACAATTAATAAAGTCAATACTCGTCAACAGATGGCTCATCCAATGAGTGAATTTCTAGGCACAGTATTAATTATTTTCGTTCTTTGGTTTGGAGGAACACTTATACTGAACCATCACTCATCTATTGATGCAGCAGGATTTATCTTTTATCTGGTCATCCTTTACAGTATTATTAACCCATTAAAAGATTTTTCCAAAGCAACTTATAACATACCCAAAGGTCTTGCATCCATGGAACGCATTGATCGCATTTTACTTGCTGAAAATAAAATGATAATCAGTTCCAATCCAATATCTTTAAAAAAGATCGAATCTAAAATCGAATATCGTAATGTATCTTTCCGTTATGGAAACAAAGATGAAAAATGGGTATTGAAAAATATCGATATCACAATAGAAAAAGGTAAAAGCATAGCATTAGTAGGACAGTCCGGTTCAGGCAAATCAACATTAGTAGATCTACTACCACGCTATTATGATGTGATTGAAGGAGATATATTAATAGATGGAATAAATATCAAAGATACCACCTTATCCGATCTCCGTGGTCTCATGGGTAATGTCAATCAAGAAGCAATTCTTTTTAATGACACATTCTTCAATAATATTACATTTGGCGTTAAATCGGCAACAATGGAACAAGTGATAGAAGCTGCAAAAATAGCTAATGCTCACGAATTTATTATGTCAAGTGAAAAAGGTTATGATACCATATTGGGAGACCGAGGAGGAAAATTATCAGGAGGACAACGTCAGAGAATTAGTATAGCTCGTGCTATTTTAAAAAATCCACCTATTCTTATATTAGATGAAGCAACTTCTGCCCTCGACACAGAATCAGAACGTATGGTTCAAGATGCACTTGATAAATTAATGCGCAATCGTACTACAATTGCTATTGCCCATCGACTTAGTACTATCAGAGGAGCCGATGAAATTCTTGTAATGCATGAAGGAGAAATTGTTGAACGCGGGAAACATGAAGAACTAATATCTCTAAATGGTTACTACAAGAGACTTTGTGACATGCAACAAGTATAAACTTTTTAATTGCAAAAATACTTTTTTCCCATATTAACTTTTTTTATACTGAATATTTCCGCTCTTAAAGAAAGAAAAATTACTTTTGCCTTCGATTAACAAGTTTGTTAAACAAAGAAGATAATATGAAATCAGAAACTGATAAAGAACAACTTATCCTAAAAGCTGCCGAAGAAGAATTTCTGGAAAAAGGATATAATGGAGCCAAAACGACTTCTATCGCCCAAAAAGCTGGAGTTACCCACGCCATGTTACATTACTATTATAGAACAAAAGAAAAACTCTTCGAATTGGTTTTTCGCAACAAAGTAAGATTAATAGCCGATTCGTTAAAATATATCTTGGACGAAAATAATAACTTTGAAGATGCCATTGCTAATTTTATTCATGTTCACTTCGAATTCCTTAAAAAAAATCCTCGCCTAGTAAATTTTGTATATAACGAAGTTTATTCGAATAAGGAAAATCTTGATATTCTTCATCGTTCAATTTTTCCTATCATTCAAGAAGTTCTTAACAAATTGAACTCATTAATCGAAACTGAAGTAAAAAAAGAAACTATTAAGCCTGTTAATCCACTACAACTCATTCTCAACATTCTCTCAGTGAATATTATGACATTTATCTTCTACCCCATCATGATACAATATTCAGAAAATAAAAGTTCTGCTTATTACAAACAAATGCTAAAGGAAAGAGAGGAAAGCAATATTCAATTTATACTGAATTCAATAAGAAAATAATAATAACAATTAGTTTTTTT
>CAZKSK010000256.1:0-3649 GCA_964555225.1 uncultured Bacteroides sp. | reverse complement strand
TAATATATAAAGTTGCACCATCGCTGCTATTTCCTGAGCGTGCTACTTTTGTAATAGCGTTTGCTTCTGCATGCATGACATAAGGTTTGCTTACTCCATTTTCATCTTCACACACATTTTCAAATCCAGAAGGAGTTCCGTTATATCCATCAGATATTATCATCTTATCTTTGACGATCAAAGCTCCTACTTTTCTTCTTTGACAGTAAGAATTTTCCGCCCAAATTCTTGCCATACGGATATATAAGATATCTACTCGATGTTGTTTATTTTCCATAAGTTTTATCTTTTATTTTTTCCTAAGACAATAAAGTTATCACTATCCTCCTGATGAAGTTCCAATTGTTCGGTATCACCTACATAAGATGTCGTATTCTTCATCCAGTTGATCATTGTATTACCGATAGATTCAGTACCTTGGGCATTACCCATATCAAAAGTAATAGTATGTTTTTCACCATCAATCTGACAACTTCCGGAGTAAGACGTTCCTGCACTGGTAGTGACAGAGAAACTACCGATCGTTGTAAAAGTAATTAAGTATGTATCCGAACGGCTGTATAAAGTTTGAAATTGGTCATCTGATAATGCTGATTCTTTGCTGCTAGACATCAAGTTGACTACGTACCATGTTCTGTTAGTAAAAATAGCATTAATATCGTCTTCTTTATTGCAACTGCTTGTAACAAGCACTATGAGAATAGTCGAAAAAATATATTTTATTATTTTAGTCATATTTTTATTTAATCATTATTGTTTTATATTATTTCTTTCTAGCAAAGCTTTTATTGTAGGTTTTTGTCCACGAAAATCCTCGTAAAGTTCCATTGGAAGCCGAGTTCCTCCTTGTGATAAAATTTTGTTGCGGAAAGAGTCTGCTATTTTACGATTGAATATACCCTGTTTTTTGAATACTGAAAAAGCATCGGCTTCAAGAACTTCTGCCCATTTATATCCATAATATCCGGCAGAATAACCTCCGGCCATAATATGTTCAAAATTAGTAGTCATGCAAGTCTTTTCTATTTGCGGCATTAAGACGGCTTTCTTCCATGCTTCTTTTTCAAACGATTTAAGGTCACCCGTTAAAGAGGTTGTTCTTGTATAATAAGCCATGTCCAATAAACCGAAACTTACTTGTCTTAAACAAGAATAGGCCACATTGAAGTTTTCTGCATCTTTTATTCGTTTTATGTATTCTTTAGGCATTGATTCTCCTGTTTTGTAGTGTTTGGCAAAAGTATTTAGAAAATCTTCTTCTGTGGCGAAGTTTTCCATTATCTGCGACGGTAATTCTACAAAATCACGATAAACATTTGTTCCGCTTAAACTTTTATATCGGGTATTTGCAAACATTCCATGCAGAGAATGGCCGAATTCATGTAGGAATGTTTCAACTTCTCCGAGTGTTAGTAACGCAGGATCTTTAGTAGTCGGCTTGGTGAAATTCATGGTTAATGTAATATGAGGGCGACTATTTCCGTCGCTATCAATCCATTGCCCTTTAAACTCGCTCATCCATGCACCGCTTTGTTTTCCTGAACGCGGAAAAAAATCAGTATAAAGAATTGCTAAATAGGATCCATCTTTATCAAAGACTTCATATGCTTTTACGTCTTTATGATAAACTTGAATCTTTTTATTTTCTTTAAATGTAATTCCATAAAGTCGGGTTGCTAAACCAAAAACGCCTTTAATAACTGCGCCTAGTTCAAAATAGGGTCGAAGTAGTTCATTGCTAAGATTATATTTTTGTTCTTTGAGTTTTTCCGAATAATAAGCCCAATCCCAAGGCATGCATTGGAAATTTTTTCCTTTTGTTACTTGAGCTAATTTATTTACAGCTTCCATTTCTTGTAACGCTGTTGGCTTATATGCTTTTAAAAGATTATCCAGAAGCTCATAAACATTTTTGCTATTTTGTGCCATGCGATTCTCTAAAATGTAGTCGGCAAAAGTTTTATATCCTAGGAGTTGTGCTATTTGCATGCGTACATTAACCAAATTTTTACATATTTCCTGATTATCCAAAGAATCTCCTTTACTACATACAGTATTATAGGCCATATAGAGTTCTTTTCTTAAATCCCGATTGTCGCAATAAGTTAAGACAGGATTAAGACTCGGGGCTTGGAGCGTAAATATCCAACCTTCTATTCCTTTTTCTTTTGCAGTTTCAGCAGCTGTTTCCAAGACTCTTTCAGGAAGTCCGGTTATTAAATTTTTATCAGTTATTATTTTCTGGTATTTATTGATTTCTTTCAATCTATTTTGGGAAAAGGACAGAGACTGAGTACTTAGATCAGTACTTAATTCACGAAATTTCTTTTTATCGGCATTGTCTAAGTTAGCACCACTGCGAATAAAGTCGTTGTAAGTAGTCTTTAGAAGCATTTGTTGCTCTGGATTCATTTGTGGATGTGAATCATGGACTTTTTTGATTCGTGCAAATAGTTTTTCATTCAGTGAAATGTTATTTGAATGTTCAGTAAGAACCGGAATTATTTTATTGGCTATTTCATCTATAGTGTCGTTGGTATCGCTTTCCATTAAATTGAAAAATACGGTAGAGACTCGATCTAGTAATCCTCCGGAGTTTTCCATGGCAACAATCGTATTTTCGAAATCAGGTTCTTGTGGATTATTGGTTATAAGATCTATTTCTTCTTTTTGTTTTTTTATACCTTCTGTAAATGCCGGTTCAAAATGTTCCGGTTTTATTTTATTAAACGGTACGGTTTCATGTAACGTGCCATATTTTATCATAAATGGATTTAGTACTTCTGTCATGATTGAATAACTACAAAAATTGATAGTTGAAATCGTTTTAATATATTTCTATATAAAACTTCACAAATTTCTTAAAAAATGAGCGCTTTTCTATGATTCGTATGTAAAATTTAACAAAGAATATAGTTTTGCAGTTTCTGAAAGTCACAGATAGTAATTTTTTTTCTTTTTAGTTCGATTAGATGAGTATTACACCAAGAATTTAAAATCCTTGAAATATTAATTCTTGTTTCGCCTAATAAATTTGCAATCTGTTCCATGGTGATACTAAGAGTGATTTCACCGTTTGCTCTTGTAGAAAAACGTTGTATAAAATATACGATTTTTTTTTCTACCGAATCTCCCATACAGAGAGTTAATATATTATGCAAGTCTGTTATTCGTCCGCTGAGGATGTTTAAGTAATTTAATCTGAATATATTATATATATATAATTTATTCACTAAAGATTGTTTATCAATGCACATCATTTTGATAGGAGTCTTAGCTGTATAAGTGGATGAATAATAGGTCTCTTTTCCGAATAAAGAATAAGGTTCAATGACACAAGGACTATTAATCGTTTCCTGAACTGAAAAATCGTAAATATCATATTGGGTATCAATATATAACTCACCTTCTAATAAAAAGAAGATTTCTTCACAAGAATTTCCTTGTTTGATTATAATTTCGTTTTCAGCATGTTTAAGAAAATGAAATTTAACTTTATCAATAATGTTGGTGATGTCATTTTTACTCAAGCCTTGAAAAAGAGGAAGGCTCAATAGTCTTTCATACATAGTGAATTCAACTTCTTTCATACTAATTAAGTTAAATATTTATTGTTATCATTACAAAGATAATGATAAGCTTGTCAATA
>CAZKSK010000255.1:0-3660 GCA_964555225.1 uncultured Bacteroides sp. | reverse complement strand
ATTGGATGACCCATAATTTTTATACATCAATGTCAAATTAAAAATCATGGCAGGATTTCCTTCATCTGTAATTTTGTATTTTCCATCTACAATGTTGTAATTAAAAGTCATTGCATCGCCCCATTTCCATCCCGTAGGAGAGAAATAAAATTCAAAATTGCAATCGGGTTTATAATAAGATGGGAAAAAACTTTTGTCATAATTGAACAAATTATCAGTTAAGTTCGATAATTTGAATAAATCCAATAAGACAGCTATTGAATCTTTATCTTTATATGCATCATTAAGTAAATAATAATTATTATCTACTTTTTTATCTACAATGAATTTCGTTAATAATTCTTTAAATTTGGGTGTTGCAGATTCTTCTTTTAATAACAATTGTTCCATAAATTGATTACCTGGTAATGTTACTAAATTATCAATCTGAGTTTTTTTACATCCATTATTAAACCATGCAATCAAAGAATCTGTGGCTTGCGTATTTATAATGAATTTGGATTGTCCTAAGCTTGGAATAAAAATAAATGTTGGTAAAAATAATATAAATATTTTTATCAGTTTCATAAAATTTTATTTAATATATAATTAATTCTTTCTATTTATGAGAAACGGAATTAGTTCCAATAATAATTATAGATGTTACAAATGGCTTGTGCATCATTTATATTAACAGCACGTATTTCTATTCGATTTTCCATTTTTTATTATTTATGTTCGCAAAATTACGAACAATAATTTATATATGGAAATAATTATCAGGATAATTCTTTTGTTTTTAATCTATCTTTTGTCATATGAAATAGTTTATTATACATTGCGAGGCAAAATCTTTGTATTGTATAATAATATGTTATAAATAGTTTCAATTTCTGAAAATATCGAAACCGGATTAAACATTGAGGCTGTAATTTTGTCTATACAACCATAACCATATCAGGATATGAAAAAGATAAATATCATTATTGTCATTGTCCTTGTAATATTGTCGGCAATATTTTTAAAAGTAGGGCTGTCTAAATCGGGGGATAAAAAACACGAAGGAAAAGAAAAAGTTCAGAAGAAGGTGGATGCTTATATAGTTTCTCCATCATATCTGTCATCGAACATTATGGTGACAGGTTCTCTGGCTGCGTATAATGAAGTGGAACTCAAAAATGAAGTTGCAGGACGTATTACAATGGTAAATTTGCCTGAAGGGAAGTTCGTAAAGAAAGGGACTTTATTGGTAAAGCTTTATGATGCAGATTTACAGGCATCTTTGATGAAGATGAAATCCCAGCTTGATATTCAGCAACGTGTTTATAACCGCCAGAAAAAATTGCTGCAAGTGGATGGTATCAGTCAGAATGAAGTGGATCAGACTCTTTTACAAATAAGGACTATCACGGCAGATATTGACGAGGAAAATGCTTTGATTCGCAAGACGGAGGTAAGAGCTCCTTTTGATGGGACTATCGGGTTGAGGAATATCAGTATAGGAGCTGTAGTGAGTGCCAATACAATGTTAGCAACTATTCGTACGAATCAGAAAATAAAGTTGGATTTTTATATTCCTGAAAAATATAGTTCCATCATAACTAATGGTATGACGGTTAATTTTACTATGGCTAATAGCGATAAAACATATAATGCCCGTGTGATTGCAACAGAGCAGGGTATTGAAAGTACAACCCGTAACCTGAAAGTAAGAGCGATGGTTTCTTCTATTTCCAAAGAACTTATACCGGGTGCATTTGCTAATGTTAATTTAAAGTTGGGAGATAAAGCACATGCTTTATTGATTCCTTCTCATGCTATTATTCCGGAAGAAGAAACCAAAAGTGTGATTGTCGCTCAACATGGAAAAGCTCATTTCACAAAAATCAAGACGGGTATTCGAAAATCTTCCATGATTGAAGTGACAGACGGACTTGCATCCGGTGATACTATTATTACCTCTGGAATCTTATTCTTGAAAGAAGGTGATAAGTTGAAATATTCAAGTATAAAAAAATAAAGAACGACAGTTATGGTTATATCGGATATTGCGTTAAAGAGGCCTGTTGCGTCTGTCGTACTGAGTTTGATTATTATTTTGATGGGGTTTGTAGGTTTTGATTTTTTGGGTGTCAGATTATATCCGGCTATTGATCCTCCGGTTATTACAGTATCAGCAAGTTATTCAGGGGCTAATTCCGAGATTATTGAATCGCAAATAACCGAGCCTTTGGAAAAATCCATTAATGGTATTGAAGGAGTTAAGTCGATTTCATCACAATCTTCGATAGGTTCGAGTAGGATAACGGTGGAATTTGATTTAGGAACAGATCTTGAAAAAGCAGCAAATGATGTGCGTGATAAAGTTTCCCAGGCTACTCGTACTTTACCTCAGGATATTGATGCACAACCTACGGTAACTAAAGCTGATGCTGATGCTTCTCCAATTATTATGCTTACTGTAAAAAGTAGTTTGATGAGTGCAACGGAGTTGAGCGATTATGCTGAAAATGTATTGCAAGAGCGACTTCAAACTATTCCGGGAGTAAGCTCAGTCAGTATTTACGGACAGCAAAAACCGGCAATGAGGTTGTGGCTCAATCCGGAAAAAATGGCGGCATATGGAGTTACTGCTGCGGACGTAAGTACAGCGCTTACGAATGAAAATGTTGAAATGCCTGCTGGAAAGATTAGGGGAAATTCTACCGAGCTTTTACTTAAGACGAGAGGAAGACTTACGACTGAAGATGATTTCAACAATATGATTATTAAGGATGAAGATGGTCAGGTGGTTCGTCTCAGCGATATAGGTGAAGCTAATCTTGGAGCACAAAATGACGAGTCGGCTTCTATTATTAACGGTACGCCGGGTGTTATGCTCGTGTTGATACCATTGCCCGGAGCCAACGATATACAGATAGCCAAAGAGTTCTATAAACGTTTTGATCAGATAAAGAAGACGATGCCCAAGGGTATGGAACTTACGGTGGCTCGTGATAAGTCTATCTTTGTGATACAGTCGGTAAAAGATGTGGTGGAGACATTGATAATCGCCGTTTGTTTGGTAATTATCATTATTTTCTTGTTTTTCCGAAATTGGATTATAGCTCTTCGACCGTTACTGGATATACCGGTTTCACTTATCGGTACTTTTTTTGTGATGTATGTGTTCGGCTTTTCCATCAATGTGCTTACGCTGCTTGGTATTGTTTTAGCAACCGGTCTAGTGGTGGATGACGGAATTGTGGTTACGGAAAATATTTTTAAACGTATTGAGAAAGGAATGGATAAATGGCAGGCGGCTTTCGAAGGTACCAGAGAAATTTTCTTCGCTGTTGTTTCTACATCTCTCACATTGGCCATCGTGTTTGTGCCTGTTATTTTTTTACAGGGATTTACCGGCAGATTGTTCCGTGAATTTGGTATTGTGGTGGCGAGCGCCGTATTGATATCGGCAGTTGTTTCTTTAACGTTGACTCCGGTATTGAATGTCTTTCTGGGAGGTTCTGCTTCCCATCATTCCAAATTCTATGTTAAGAGTGAACCTTTCTTTGAAGGAATGGAAAATGGGTATCGAAAAGTATTAAGCTATTTTCTTTCTAATAAATGGATTGCATTCGCTGTGCTGGGATTCTGTCTGATAATTATATTCTCATTGTCGCGTGCTTTGAAATCGGAGTT
>CAZKSK010000254.1:0-3668 GCA_964555225.1 uncultured Bacteroides sp. | reverse complement strand
CCTGTAATGTTGTTTGATGAAAAAAATCGTGTTATTGCAGCAATTCATGCAGGATGGCGCGGCACTTTAAAATGTATTGTCAGTCATGCTATTGATGTCATGACAGAAAAGTTTGGAACGGAAGGAAAATATATTCATGCTGCCATCGGGCCAAGTATTTCGTTTGATAATTTCGAAGTTGGTGATGAAGTTTACGAGGATTTTGATAAAGCTCATTTTCCAATGGCATTTATTGCTCGTCGTATGCCTCCAATGGTAGGTGATTCCGAAGATAAATGGCATATAGATTTGTGGCAGGCCAATCGTTTACAATTATTATCACGTGGAATTTCCTCAGAGAATATAAATATTCTTGGGATCTGTACTTATCAGCATTATATGGACTATTATTCAGCGCGTCGTATGGGAATAGATAGCGGTCGGATTCTTAGTGGCATATTGCTTCAACATTCATAAAAATTTTACTCATGAAAGATCTTGAAAAAATTATGACGGATGGAATCGTCTTTAAAGGAAAGGCACAAACTAAATCGACGAAAGAAGATAAGGTTAAAACAAAGGCTAAAAAGAAAGCTTATGTTACAGGAGCACATGGTTCGGGCTCTGCAAAAATGAAAGAAGGATATCGTGTGCGACGGGCTAATCGAAATAAGTCAAAATAGAAAAACGGCTGGTCCGAATTTGAAACCAACCGTTTTAGGCGTAAATAAAACAAAAAAACTATTTAATTTTTTCTCCTTTATAAAAATCCAATATTTTCCCTCTGAACAGGTAGTCATATTTTGCCTGTAGGAGATTTGATTCTGCATTCTTTAATTTAAGTTGGGATTCGTTGTATTCTACAGCGGTAGCTTTTCCATTTTCATATTTACCTTGCATAAGTTGGAATGAAACCTTGGCCGATTCCAGAGCTGTTTGGCTTGATTTGTATTTGCTTTCAGAAGCTACAGCATTATACCATGCTTGTTGGATTTCTTTATAGAGAGTTTTTTTACTGTCTTCTAATTGTAACGATAGATTTAATTGTTCCATTTTGGCTGTTCTAATACTGTTTCTCGTTGAAAATCTGTCGAATATTGGAACACTCAGACTGAGACCGATATATTTGTTCAAATTATTTTTTATTTGTTTGCTGAATTTATCGGTATCAACTCCTGTCAATGTATAGTAATTTGTTCCTAGCCCCATGCTGAAACTTAATTGTGGCATATAACCTGCTCTTGCCAATTTTATGCTTATGGCACTACCATCAAGTCTATATTGTGCAGCCTGAATCTCCGGTTTTATGGCAGCAGCGACTCGATAGATTTCATCTGGTGGAGTTAATGCAATGAACATTATAGTGTCTGGCTGAAAGATCTCAAAGCCTTCGGGAGTTGGTAATTCCATTAATTGGCTTAAGTCAAGTAATGAAAGTTTATAGCTATTATTATCCTGCACACTACTCAATTTGTTTTGTTCCAAATTTGCACGAGCTTCTGCTACTTCCGCTGGTGATGCTTTTCCTAATTCTTCCATTCGTGAAAGTCTGTTCAATTGTTGTTGGCTCAGATTCACCTGTTCTTCTGCAACATTCCATAGCTCTTTATCAAGTAAAGTTTGTAAGTAATAAGATGCTATATTAATAGACAGATCTTCTTTTGCTTTTTGTAGGTCTAACAGAGCAGCTTTCAGTTGTAATTTAGACAGTTTATATTTATTAGGAATACTGAATCCTGTGAATAAAGGAATGCTACTGTTCATACTAAAACTTGTATTGGCACTATGAGTATCTGAATATGAGTTATCTATGGGAGAAGCGGCACGTCCCCAATTCCAACTCTGACTAGAACTCCCACTTAAATTTGGCAGACGTGCCCATTTATTTGTATTCACGTCAATTTCACTTTCTTTCGCGCTTACTTCCGTTTGTTTTATTTTGACATTATGGGTCAAAGCATAATCTATGCATTGCCGTAAAGTCCATGTCGGATTTGATTGAGCATTCATGTTTGCCGCAACAGCTCCGATAAGAAATATTGTTAATAATTTTTTCATGTTCTTCTACGGTTTATTAGTTATTATCCGATTTGTTTGCATTATCTTGTACCGTTTCTCCTCTTACCTGATCACCGACTTTCAAACCTGATTTGATTTCTATTTTTATTCCGTCACTTAATCCTGTTGTAACTAGCTGTTTGCGAAAAGTTTGTGGAACAATTCCTTTTTTGCTGGTGAGAACATAAACATATGCATCTTTTCCGGAAAATTCTATACTTCCTTCTGGAATAGTAATTACATGTGACGCTTTTTCCAAAACAATTTTTGCATTGGCTGAATAGCCCGATCTAATGCGAGCATTTTGAGTTTTCACTGCTGCTTTTATTTCAAACTGGCTGGCTCCATTTTGTTTTGTCGCTTGTGGAGAAATATATTCCAATGAAGCATCGAATGTTAGATTTTGTAAGGCACCTATAGTAAGGGTAAGAGGCATGCCTTCTTGAAGTAAACCTACTTCAGTCTCATCGATATTACCGTCGAAAATAAGATCATTCATATCAGCAATCGTAGCAATTGTAGTACCGTCATTAAATGTATTGCTCATAATCACTGAATTTCCCTTTTTTATAGGAACATCCAGAATCAATCCGTCAATAGTGGAACGGATGAGGGTGCTGCTAAAAGATGCACTGCTTTTGGTGATACCTTCTTTGATAATTTGTAGAGCGTCTTTTGCCGTTTGGGTTTCTTCTATAGCCGATTTAAGAGTAAGTTGACTCTTTTCAAAATCCTCACGACTAATTAGTTTATCGTCAAATAGTTTTTGCATGCGATCAAAATCTGTTTGGTCCTGTTTTTGGTTAAGTTCTGCCAAACGAACACGATTCTCAGCCGAATTGAGTGATCCCAGATCGGGTATGACGCGAACCTTTGCAATAATTTCACCCTTTTTTACGCTTTCACCAGCCTGTTTGTAAATATCACTGATGATACCGGATATTTGTGGCTTGATAAGAATCTGATCACGAGGAACGATTGTACCTGTAGCTACTGTGCTTTTTTCCAAGTCGGCTATTTCTGCTTTTGATGTCTGATAAACAGTTACCTTTGGTCTGGATTTTGTATAAAGGAATGCGAATGTTCCTATGAAAACAAACCCGATTATTACAAAAAGTGCAATTTTTAAATACTTGTTCATATCTATATATTTTTATTTGTTTTTTATTTATTCATCTCGTATTGCATCAATAGGTTTAATAGCCAAAGCCCGGTAGGCTGGTGCAAAACCTGCAATAATTCCCAGAGAAAGCAATAGGAAAGCGATACCTAAGGCCATTCCGAAAGATACTTGGAATTGAATATTACTGAACGTATCGCCTGAATTGACTCCTATTTCCATTACTTGCAGCACAAATACAGCAAAACAAATGCCGGCTAGTCCTGCAATAAGTGTCAAAACAATGCTTTCCGATAGAATTTGTTCCAAGATGTCTCGCGGTTGTGCTCCTATGGCACGTCGAATGCCTATTTCTGTCGTTCGTTCGCGCACCGTAACCATCATGATATTACTAACTCCGATAACACCGGCTAGTAAAGTTCCTAATCCAACGAGCCATATCAGAATACGAATACCCGTGAAAAGATTATCAATCATGGAAAATAAGGCATCTGCATTGAACATTTGTACT
>CAZKSK010000253.1:0-3671 GCA_964555225.1 uncultured Bacteroides sp. | reverse complement strand
GAAATAACTTTGGCAATTTCTTCCATATGCGTATTATCCGTACCGCAACAACCTCCAAAGATTTTAAAATTACACTCTAATTTTAACTTCAACATCGCTTCAGCTATTTCTATAGGTGATGAAGAATACAACTCCTTGGAACCGTCTAATTCACTATATGGCAAAGCAGACGTGTTGGCTTGAATACCGATAAATCTTGTTCGAACGTTTTCTGTTTGATTGAATTTATGAGAAATTGCTTCATATACAATATCCGGATGAACACAATTAGTCATATAAAAAATCGGTTTAATATTTACATTATCATCTATATAACGAATTGCATAATCAATTGTATGTCCGTCTATAAGTTTCCCATCTTCTTGAATAGTAAAACTAATGATATATGGAATCTCAGTATCGGACATAGCTCTTGCCATCCCTGTTGCTTCTGTTAAAGCAGGCATTATACCCGCATATAGGAAATCAACTTGCCCACGCTTAAAAAGTTGTGTTTGCCAACTATGAAAATCATATGCATCCTCTATATTTAATGCATTTGCTCCGGTATAAGCATCTCCTCGACATCCCATTAAGCCACCAATATACATTTCCATATGAGATGTACTCCTAATTTTATCAAGAAACTTTACATTATCAAAAATAATCTCTTCATTATATCCGGCACGCAAAACCCTCTCTTTATTTGCTCGCCTTGTAGATGTAGTAGCCATAAATGGCAATCGATATTTTTGTGAAATATTCATATATTCTTTCCACAAATTTTCTAATGCTATTCGTCCTTTTTGATCATAAATTAAATTAGCCAGAGCTACATCATCATCTATACATAATGTATATTCTCTTTTCAGACGTTCACCAAGAGCACCCTCCATCAATATTACAGAGTGAGAATTAATACACTTTTTAAAATCCATATTTACAACCTCTAAAAGCCTCTTGAAGAGACTTAAATTCATTATATTTTTTTACGAAACAATAAAAGTCTGCAATCCCTCCAATAGCAAAAGAAATTATGCTTGAAGATATATTAAAAAAAACGAGTAAGGTAAAACAAACCTACTCGTTTTTTAGATATTTACTGTTTGTTGATTAATAACGATTTCTATTATAACCGTTACTTCTTTCGGTTCTTGGACGTGCAACGTTTACACTAATCGTCTTTCCTTCAAAATCCGTGTCATTCAATGATGAAATGGCATTTTGTCCTTCCGTGTCATCAGACATTTCTACAAAACCAAAACCGCGTGATCTTCCACTAAATCTATCAGTAATAATTTTAGCAGAGGTTACTTCACCATACGCTGCAAATAAATTTTGTAAACTCTCGCTAGTTGTGCTAAAGTTTAAATTTGAAACATAAATGTTCATTTTTTTTCTTTGTTAATTATATTATTTATAGGTCATTCTTTATTAGCTAACGTGACTCTTACGGCATTCATACCTCTTTGACCACGTTCCAATTCGAATGTCACCTTATCTCCTTCTTTTATAGACTCGGGAGCATTACTGATATGGAAAAAATATTTTTCCATATTGTCTGTGTCCTTAATAAAACCATATCCCTTGTCCGTATTAAAATATTCTATTTTCCCATTAAGTCTCGGATCTTTTACATCTTCTTTTTTAGGAATAGAAACGGCTATATCTTCTATCTCTACCTCCGACTTATTTGCAGGATCAGGAGGTGTATCCGTAATAACTCCATTTTCATCTACATAAGCAATCATGTCTTCAAATGAAGCATTGCCTGGATTGGCTTTTCGCTCTTCTTTACGTTTTTGTTTTTCTAATCTTTTTTCTTGTTTTCTTTTTTCTACTTCTCTTTTGTTAAATGAATTTGATCTAGCCATATTTACACCTATAATATTTTTATTTATTAAATTATCGTACTTATTTTATATATAATTATTATTGATTCGAAACTGTAAGTTTCTTTCCTGTAAGTTTTTGGATATCATTAAGCATCGGTTTTTCTTCCGGAGCACAAAATGTTAATGCCAAACCTGCGTTACCGGCTCTTCCCGTACGCCCGATACGATGCACATAAGTTTCTGCTACATCTGGCAAATCATAATTTATGACAAGTCCTAAATTACTAATGTCAATTCCTCTTGCTGCAATATCAGTTGCAATAAGAGTCTGTATCTTCTGCGATTTAAAATCGGAAAGAGCTCTTTGTCGGGCATTCTGCGATTTATTTCCATGAATTGCTGCACTTCCTATTCCGGATTTACTTAATATTCGGGCTATCTTATCTGCCCCATGCTTAGTACGGGAAAAAATAAGCGCAGACTTCTTTTTATCTTTTTTCAGCAAGTTTATAAGTAAATTCTTTTTCTCTTGTTTTTCTACAAAATAAATGTGTTGATCTATAGTATCTACCACGGAAGACTCGGGATTAACTTCTACCTTCACCGGTTTATGTAGAATAGAGCGTGAAAGAGTTGCTATGGCAGGAGGCATAGTAGCTGAAAAGAAAAGAGTTTGCTTTTCTTTTGGAAGTATCGGGAGTAATCGCTTAATATCATGAATGAAACCCATATCCAACATACGGTCGGCTTCATCCAATACAAAATAACGAACCGCGTTTAAACTGACAATCTTTTGATTCATTAAATCAAATAAACGCCCCGGAGTAGCAACTAGAATATCTGCTCCCGCTTTCAGTCCGTTTACTTGGGCATTCTGCTTCACTCCACCATAAATTACACAATGACGAATTCCTGTATAACGAGTATAATCAACCAGACATTCATCAATTTGTATTGCCAATTCTCTAGTTGGTGTTAAGATCAATGCTTTTATCACCCTTTTCTTCTCATTGGTTCTATCCAAGTATAAATTCTGTATAATAGGAAGTGAAAATGCAGCGGTTTTACCCGTCCCTGTCTGTGCCAATCCCAAAATATCGCATTTATCAAGAGCAGGTTGAATAGATTGTTCCTGTATTGGTGTAGGATTTGAATATCCTTTTTCATCCAGAGCCTTTAATATCGGCTCAATAATATTTAATTCTTTAAACGTCATATTTTAATTTTATACTGCTTCAAATTATTGAAAAAACTATTTTTACTTAGTTGTCAATAGATAGCCTGAGTTATTACTCGCTCTGTCTTTTTCAGAAGTTCAGAAAAAGGCGTATCCTTTACAGAAATAAGATCATGAATTATAAATTCAATTTTATTTCCTATGCCTAAAGGAAAAGGACCCCATTTTGTCATTTTCCACGAATTGTTAATAGTAACGGGAACAACGTATGCAGAAGGAGCATATTTACAAAGAATTTTCAATCCGTTCTCCGCAAATGACTTTGGTTTACCTGTTTTACTTCTTGTTCCTTCTGGAAATATCACTGTAGAACGTTTATGGACCTCAATATATTGAGCCATCTTATGAATTGCATATAATGATTGTTTCGGATTTTTTCTATCAATAAGTACCGATCCTCCATGGTTTAGATTATACGAAATACTGGGAATTCCTTTGCCTAACTCAATCTTACTGATAAACTTGGGATGTACTTTTCGGAAAAACCATCCGATAGTCGTAATATCATACAAGCTCTGGTGATTAGCAGTTATAATAAGAGGTGTATCTGCCGGAAGTTTTTCTAATCCCTTAATCTTATATCTAGTTCCTAAAATATAAGTATTTATAACTAAAAAGAA
>CAZKSK010000252.1:0-3687 GCA_964555225.1 uncultured Bacteroides sp. | reverse complement strand
ACAAATCTGATTTTTCAATATTACCTTATGCTGCACTATATTATAAAATAAATAGTGAACAGGCTCTCTCAATTTCATACCGTCGTAAAATTAACAGACCGTCAATCTATGAACTTACACCCTATACTTATACGGACGATCCATACGATATTCGTATGGGGAATCCTCTTTTGAATTCTGAATACCAAAATTCAATTTCCATCGAACATTCCTTACGATTTAAGAGTAATTATATTTCTTCCCTTCTATTTTATGAATCCAAATCTAATGTTATCAATAAACTGACTCTATTTGATGAAAATTCCATTTTTAAGACACAGGAATGCAACTTAGGATCCGTTCACGATTTCGGTATGCAGATTTTAGGTTCACTTTCTTTCGGAAGATTTACTATCACACCCTCAATACGCATGTACAAGCGTACAACATTGACAAACAACTATGCTCAACAAAAGAATATAGAAGATAAAAAGCAATGGATAGCAGAATCGAACCTAACTTCTATATTATCATTTAAACACGATTTTGCTCTCTCTACGATTTTTCAATATACAACAGCAAAAAATAATATTCAGGATAATACCTATTGCAATGCACTTTATTTTATATCCGTAGATAAAACATTTAAAAAAAACATCAAATTGGGTATCGTGACAGCTCTACCTTTTACAAAAACATTTGTTTACCAAGGTGCTGACATTAAAACTTATAATTTTTCAAGTCAGTATACCGGTAATTTAAAATTACCAACCTTTCCACTAATGTTTCGATTCTCTTATCAATTCAATTACGGGAAAAAGAAAACCATTACAACTCATAAAGTAGAAGATATAAAAACACGGCCCAAATCGGGATTTTAATGAAAAAAGTTTTCTTGAGTACCCGTCACTACAAAAATCTCATTACCAGCATTTTATAGCGACGGGATGCATATTTTGTTGTTCAAGGGATACTGTCACTATAATTCATTAACTATCAAAACAATATGGTGACAGTTACTTTCTACACTTTTTAAGTTATCAAAAACGTACTTATGTGTTTTTCAAAACATACTGATGCCTTTCATCACCGCTGGTTATATTTTTTTGGCGGCTGGGCATGTTTTTTGAGGCGGCTGGGCATGTATGGAAGTTACGTTTTAAGCATAAAAAAAGGCTACTCTTCACGAGCAACCTGTCTTTTTTTTGTTAACCTTAAATCTAATACTATGAAAAACACAATGCAAATATACTACAATACGGAATAATTGCAAATTTCAGGAGCTCTTTAGCCTTATTTATAACATGGTTTAATAAGAGATGTGCATTCGTTAACTAATTAACGTAATTATGTTAATTAGTTAGTAAAGAAAAAATCCGTTTTCAATGCTGCTAAATTTTTTCTTTCATACCGTACTGAATATTATTAAAATTAAATTCGCTGGTGTAAAAGTACTTATAGTACATTTTGTGGGCAATTTTTAAAGTAAAAAAAGCAAACAATTACGGGAAAGTGCGTTATTAAAGAAAAAAACATGAAATATCATTATAAATCGAAATAAGATGAAAAATAAGATGTCCTCTTACATAGTGTATAAAGTCCTACTTAAGTAATATCTATATTATATTGAAACGTGATCTATATAATTCTTCCATTCAGCCGTTTCAACTATATCAACCAAGGTTCAAGGGCTACACGCGCATCTTCATTTCTTTATTTAAATAAATTTAAAGGGACCAATTGCTATAAATACACGACTATTATAACAATTGATTCCTTAAATTAATTACCTAAAAATGTCGAAAGAATCAATAAGATTATTTCTTAATATGACTTTGAAAAAAATGATCTACTAGATCTAATGCTTCCGGAGTCCAGAATTGCCAACTGCCATGATCACCATCTTTTATCTTATAAAAAACATAATCATAGCCACATTCCTCTAACTTGTCAGCCATAACTACACTTTCTTCGAAAGGAAGAACACTATCACAATTACCAGTCATAATCAAAATTGGAGCGGTAGAAGAAGCTTTTGCTTTTTCTACATAAGTTATAGGACTAGCAGCTTTTGCTAAATCAGGCTTTTCTAAAGGACGAACATGCCCTAAAAGTACACCTTCCGGGCCATCAGGTGAATCATGCACTCCCTTAGGATCAAATTCGGGAAGACGAAGGATATCTGTCACCGGATAATAAGCCACACACGCATTCATTTTCAATGACTCAGTTCCATAGTCTTTTGTATCCAAAGAAGGTTTATCCTGAGTTAAAGTTTCCAAAAGAGACATGTTACCTCCGGAAGAATCTCCCCAAATAAACATATTGTTCACATCAACTCCATATTTATCAGCATTTTTACGAACAAAACGAATGGCGGACTTTACATCCTGAATCTGTGCAGGAAAAATAGCAGTAGTTGAAGGACGATATTCTACACTCACAATGACATAACCCCTTTTACTAAATTCAAAGAAAGTTGGAAGACGCATATAACAATCCTGTTTGAACCAAGCTGACCCCTGAATATAAATAATACACGGCCACTTCTTTCCAAAAGCCATTTCCGGCATAACAATCTGCAAATGCAAATCCATATCACTCTCATGTCCATAAATTACATCATGAATATAAAAAGGCGTAGCGGCTTGAGTAAATTTATCCAATGTTATCATTTTTTTTGCCTTAGCCTGTGAAGGCTCCACTTTTCGTCCGAACTGCGCTTGTACTTGAAAAAAACAAAAAAACGCAGCAAAAATCAAAATTAGTTTTTTCATATGTATTACTTTAATTAACTATGCAAAAATATATAATTATTTTTTAAAGCTTACAATAATTTGTTTCAGAAACTTACACTGAAGTTACAAAAAGTCATTATTTGAAATAAAAAAAGAACGAAAGCATTATGAGTCAAATTTCAAAGAGCATGTAGTGAAACTTAATTATGAGCGCAAGAATCTTTAAGGCTGTGCTTTTTCTCATAGTTTCTAACAGCTGATTGAGTAGCATCTCCGGCACGGAAATCACCATAACTTGTTAACACGTCCGAAAACTAACTCCCTCCACAATGGCAGGTATTTGACTTTCGTCCGTTTGGCATTTGGCTTTCTTGGTTGCTATCCGGTCAAGAATTGCATCATCGACACCGACAAATTTCATTTTCAATGCTGCTAAGATTTTTTCTTTCATACCGTATGAATATTAAATTATTAGATTAAAATTCGCTGGTATAAAAGTACTTATAGTGTATTTCTGTTGGAAATTTTTAAAGGGAGGAAAGCGAACAATTCGGGAAAGGTGCGTTATTAAATGGAAAAAGCGTGAAACCAGAGTGGAATCACGCCTTTGTAAGGATGATTAAGTTATTATATTTTTTTCTTTAGTCCAGTCTTTAAGTATTTTTCTACTAAACTATAAAAATACGGATCAAATGAGACTTTTATTGAATTACCAATATGCTTTCTATCAAGACAAAAATTATCCCATTCACTATTATTTATAGGAACAGCAAAAGGATCGGAAAGCCCGTAACCTAAGTAACTAATAGATTCTAGTTGGCTATATAATGAATCACATTGCTTTATTACTCGTACATACTTATTAGTATAATCTCCTGGAGCATCAAATATGGCTAAGACAAGTTTCATATTTACATCAGACAATCCCAAAAATAGATACCAAATTGAATTATTAATTTTTTCCTGATCC
>CAZKSK010000251.1:0-3714 GCA_964555225.1 uncultured Bacteroides sp. | reverse complement strand
TGTGGTGACGGTTGGTTTACCTAAACTTTTTTTATTTGTCTTTAAAAACATAACCAGCGGTGGAAAAAAACATAACCAGCCGTCAAAAAAACGTAACCAGCCGAGAAAGAAGGCATAGGCATGTTTTTTTTGAGTAAACATATTCAGTAGAAGACACACACAAATTTGCAACGGTTATTTAGGACGAGACAATCTGTTCTACGCTAAATTTACTTTTCATTTTTGGTTGCATTGTGTCCACCTTTTAGAGGGCAGATCATTTTAAGAAAACAAACAAAAATCTATTTCTTCCACATTTTAGTCATATCTTCTAAAGTTTTACCTTTTGTTTCAGGGACCATTCGCCATACAAAAAGAGCTGAAATAATACAAATGATTGCATATAAACCATAAGCAAAAACAGGACTAAAATCATACATAGCAGGAAATGTTGAAGATACTAAATAATTAAATATCCACTGAAATGCAACAGCTATAGCAACAGCAGCACCACGAATTGTATTAGGAAATATTTCAGAAATTAATACCCAACAAATCGGTCCCCAAGACATCATAAAGAATGCTGAATAAACCATAATACTAATGACCGAAAGAACTCCATTTAATTGCATAATATCGCAAACTGCAACTGAAGAAGCACCTAAAGCCATTCCTAATGAACCTATAATTAATAAAGGCTTACGACCTACTTTTTCTACTGTAAATATAGCAATCAAAGTAAAAGTAATATTAATAATGCCCATTAATACAGTTTGCATCATGCCTCCTCCTTCCATACCCATCTTTTCAAAGATACGTGGAGCATAATATAAAACGGCATTAATTCCTATAGCTTGTTGGAAAACAGATAACATTATTCCAACTACTACAACTGTCACTCCATATGTAAAAAGCTTTTCTGTTTTTTGCGTTGCAGTTTCCTTTATTGCTTGCAATATTTCTTTTGCTTTAAGAGAACCATTAATCTTTTCCAATATATCATAAGCTTTAGAGTCTCTTTTACACATTGCTAAATATCGAGGAGTTTCAGGAACAAAGCATACTAAAATTGTAAATAGCCCTGCAACATATGCTTCGCTTCCAAACATATAACGCCATCCCGTAGAAATAGTCCATTCATCGGAACCACTAGCAACAACTAACGAATTACCAATTTTTTCTATAATTGGATTTGTATGATTACCCATTATCATATAATTGACAAAATAAACCACTAACATACCAAAAATTATAGCAAATTGGTTACAACTAACTAAAGTGCCACGTATATTTGACGGAGCAATTTCTGCAATATACATTGGACAAACAGCTGATGCCAAACCAACACCTATTCCACCTATTATACGGTAAAAATTAAATGCAAACATTAATCCCTTTGAAGGCACACCATATGGAAATATAAGAAATTCAGGATAATAAGACCCCATCGCGGAAAGAAAAAACATAATTCCCGCAAAAATTAAAGAATTTTTTCTTCCCCAATTTGAAGCTAATAACCCTGATATAGAACTACCAATTACACATCCGATTAATGCGCTCGATGCTGTAAATCCGTGTAGTAAATTACCATATCCAAAATTTCCTCTGATAAAAAAGGCTTCCAAACCTTTTTCGGCGCCTGAGATTACAGCCGTATCATATCCAAATAAAAGTCCACCCAAAACGGCTACGGATACAATACTAAATAAATACATTTTGTTTCCACCATTATTACTCATAGTTTTATTGATTTAAGTGATAAATATTATCGTCTGATAATTTGCAAATTTATGTATTTATCATCAAGAGAATATATTTCTTTATGATAACTTAACGTTTAAACTACGATAAGTCGTGATAAAAAAAACAAATAACTATATTTTTACTCTTCTACTTAACAAAAAGACTTATTTCTATTTTTAAATAAACTTATTATCTGATTTATACCGTATTTCGTAATAAATAATTACTTTTGCAATTCAAATTAGAAACATTATTATAAAATATGTGCACGACTGCAATACTATTACTTCATTGCCCCGATAAACAAGGTATTTTAGCTGAAGTAACAAATTTTATTACTATCAATCAAGGTAATATTATCTATTTGGATCAATATGTAGATCATGTAGAAAATATCTTTTTCATGAGATTGGAATGGGAGCTGGAAAACTTTACAATCCCCAAAGAAAAGATTGAAGATTATTTTAAAACTTTATATGCACAAAAATATGATATGGATTTCAAACTATATTTTTCAGACCAAAGACCAAGAATGGCTATATTTGTGTCAAAAATGTCACATTGCTTATATGATATGTTGGCAAGATATACTGCTGGAGAATGGAATGTAGATATTCCACTTATTATCAGTAATCATCAAGATTTAAAACATATAGCCGAACGTTTCGAGATCCCATTTCATGTTTTCTCAATTAATAAGGAAAATAAAGAAGAACAGGAGAAAAAAGAACTTGAGTTATTAAAGAAAAATAATATAACTTTTATTGTTCTAGCACGATATATGCAAGTTATATCTAAACAAATGATTCAGATGTATCCAAATAAGATTATAAACATTCACCATTCTTTTCTACCTGCGTTTGTAGGAGCAAAACCTTATCATGCCGCTTTCCTAAGAGGTGTTAAAATTATAGGAGCAACAAGCCACTACGTAACAACAGAATTAGATGCAGGCCCCATTATTGAGCAAGATGTAGTAAGAATAACTCATAAGGACACTCCTGAAGATTTAGTCAATAAAGGTAAAGATTTGGAAAAGATTGTTCTTTCTCGTGCAGTTGCAAAACACATTGAAAGAAAAATATTAACTTATAAAAATAAAACAGTAATCTTCAGTTAAATAATGAATGTTGCAATAATAAAATATAATGCTGGTAATATATACTCAGTAGTTCATGCACTTAAAAGATTAAATATTGAACCTATTGTAAGTGATGATCCTGAAATAATTCTTAAAGCAGACAGAATTATCTTTCCGGGTCAAGGAGAAGCTCATTCCACTATGAACTATTTACGTGATCATAAATTAGATCTTTTAATTAAAGAATTAAAGCAACCTGTTTTAGGAATATGCATTGGAATGCAATTAATGTGTCGATATTCAGAAGAAGGAAATACTGATTGTTTGGGAATTTTTAATACCGAAGTTAAAAAATTTATTCCGATTCATCATGAAGAAAAAGTTCCACATATGGGTTGGAATACCATATATGATATGAAATCATCATTATATAATGGTATTAATGATCCTGAATTTGTATATTTTGTTCATAGCTATTATGTTCCTATTTGTAACTATACTATAGCTAAAACAGATTATATACAAGCATTCAGCTCTTCGTTACAAAAAGATAATTTTTATGCAACACAATTCCATCCTGAAAAAAGTGGCAGAATTGGAGAAAAACTTTTGACTAACTTTTTAAATATAAATTTATGATAGAAATTATACCTGCTATAGACATTATGGATGGAAAATGTGTACGGTTAAATCAAGGAAAATACGATACACAGCAAATATATAATGAAGATCCATTAGAAGTTGCTAAAGAATTTGAAGCATATGGCATACATCGCCTACATGTTGTAGATTTGGATGGAGCCAGATCTAAGCATATTATTAATTATCGCACACTTGAACGTATTGCTAGTAGAACTTCATTAGTCATAGATTTTGGAGGAGGAATAAAAAGTGATGAAGATTTAGTAATA
>CAZKSK010000250.1:0-3737 GCA_964555225.1 uncultured Bacteroides sp. | reverse complement strand
TCTCAATATACCCTTTCTACAGTATTCCATTTTTTATTACAAGTATATTTCTAATGATTAATTATGCAAATATAAATAAAGCATTTAATAATTACAACTTATTTAAATTCAAACTATTATATTTTTATTTTCAGCTGACAAGCACTTTACCGATATTGATTTCTCCATTTTTTATAAAGCGTTCCGAAACCATCAAACATATACAAAAATGCCTATTTCTGAGTATTGTAGCGGGAAAAAAGGCACCGTACCTTTGCACTCGAAATAAATGTTATTAATCAATTTATAAAATGAATAAGACGAATCTATTAGTCTGTATGGGCATATTATGTTCATGCTGTATCAGTATGAATGCAAAAAATGCTTTGGTAATTATTGCTCACGGAGCACCAATGAATGAATGGAACAAACCGGTATTGAATCTTGAAAACAGTGTAAAGGAACAACTTAAGGAAAAGGGAATAACAAAATTTGACTATGTAAGAATTGCATTAATGGAATTCTCACAACCATCAATAAGTAATGTAATAAGAGACTGTGAACAAGAAAAAATCGACAGCATATATGCGATACCTCTTTTCATTGCTCCTTCCAGTCATTCAGAACAAGATATTCCCGCTATTCTCGGTCATAAATTTAATGCACAAACCGTACATAGTTTAAAAGAGGAAAAAACAGAATTTGTAACATCACCGATTCCTGTTGTTCTTGGTCCTACTCTATATTACGGAGACATATTGGAAAAAGTAGTGACGGAAAGAGTAAAAACAATGTCAAAAGACATAAAGAACGAAGGACTATTATTATTGGCACATGGTGATCCGGAATATATTGGTTTCTGGAGCTCAATGATGAAAAGAATTGGAAAATTCATTGAAAAGACAACCGGTATATCCTCTTTTGACTATGCATTCGTGGGTATGGGACAATCATTCAAAGAAGATATTTTAAAAGAACTGATTCAAATCTCAAAAACTAAGAAACGCATATTGGTGCAAGGAGTGTATCTATCTTCGGGAGTTAAACCGATGGCAGAACATTCCGGTATTATTAAAGAGCAAAAAAACTTATTTAAAGGCAAGAATATAGAAGTTGTTTATAGTTCAAACGGCATTTTGCCCAATTCTGCAACAGATGTATGTAATTGGATTATAGAAAGAGCAATGGAATTCAAATAAAATAAACAGATAAATAAAAAAAATGAAAAATAGTCTTTTATGGATGGTTATTGCAATGATTGCCATCACATTCACATCCTGTTCAAACGATGACGAAGAGTCTGTTAATCTGGCAGAACAAGTAGCCGGACAATATAAGGGATTTGCATATGCGTCCTTTACATATAGCTCCACGCCTTTGACATATACAGATGAAAATGTAACGATTACGTCCAATAACGACGGTACGGTAAACCTCACATTTGAATCTGGTGCATGGGGAACTTATTCGATAAACAATGCTACAGTAAAACTGGAAAAGGGTTCTTATACATTTACCGGTAATGGTTCCGTAAGCATCTCTTCCCATGCCGGAAGCAGCAGTTATGATTTTACCTCAGAAGTGACATTGACTTCTGAAAAAATATTGACAATAGATATTAGTTTGCCTTCCGTTATGGGAGGAACAACAATCAAATTCACTTCGGGCGATGCTCCCGATTCATGGAATCTAGTAGGAACATACAAAGGCAAAACAACAGCTACTTTTAAATATTCCACAACACCGATGGAATATGAAGATGATGTGCTGACAGTAACAGTCAATGCAGATGACAACACTACTCTCAATATAAATTTGGAAAACAGTACATGGGGAACTTACGAAGTATCAAATATGGAAGTGACAAAAGTCGATGGAGTATATAGTTTTACAGGCTCCGGAACTGTTAGCATGGGTATGACGGAAGATTCAAAGAAAGACTATGATTTTACAGTCACAGGAACGGTTAGTGACGATAAAGTAATGAATGTCACATTCTCTATACCGTCTGTTATGGGAGGAACAACATTAACATACGTTTCATCATCTGTGGAATAAATGGAAAAGATTCGTAAATACAGTATAAGTATATTCATAGGATTGGGAGTTTTATTACTCTCATCCTGTGATTTTATGTATGACAATCCCGGTGAAGAAACCAATTCGAGCAGTAATTCCTTTTCATCTATTGATGCAAGTAGTTATTCGGCTTGGGTATACGTGAATTTATCAACGCACAAGACAACAACCGTAGAAATAACCGATACGGAAAATATTCCTGTCGATTGGGATTTTGCAATTCATCGCTACAATTGTAAAACAAATGGAGGGGCTGTCATGGAAACAGATTACGAACAATTATCAGCATTAACGGAATCGAGTATTTCGCTTTCCGGTGAATTTACTTCTGATATAATGACTGACAGCGTAGTAATAACAGATGTTTCTGAAATGATGTCTGGAAAATTAGTATATCAGAAAACATATCTTAATAATGTGCTCTCACATTGGATGACTCTTGATACAAGTATTATGCCTCCAAGCTACACAACTTCCGACCGTGTTTATATTCTCAAACTGAAAGACGATACATATGCTGCCATCAAATTTACAGATTACATGAATGCTGCCGGAACAAAAGGGTACATTTCGTTTGACTATATTTATCCACTTTCATTATGACTAAGTATTTATATTTTATATTACTATCAACCATCCTTATTTTCAGGACAACAAGCCTATTTGCAACTGATAACTATAAACGTGAATTAACGGGGAGTGTCAAAAATGAAGATGGGGATTTTTTACCTTATGCCACTTTGCATGTATTAGGAACCTCAATTGGCACTACAAGTGATAAAAACGGTTTCTATAAAATAAGAATCCCTTCAAAAAAGGATTTACGCATTCAAGCTTCTTTTATGGGATACACTCCTTCAACTCTCGTATTGGCTACAGACAATGAAAATGAGAAACTGAATTTCATATTAAAAGAAGACGGTTTTTCCATATCGGATATTGTTGTGACGGGCACTCGCACACCGAAAACCATATCCGATGCTCCGGTTATAACACGAGTAATTACCGAACAAGATTTCAAGAAACTGGATGTGACGAATGTTGCAGAATTACTGCAAAATGAACTTCCCGGGATAGAATTTTCTTATAGTATGAATCAACAGGTTTCACTCAATTTCCAAGGTTTTAACGGAACATCGGTCTTATTTCTAATTGACGGAGAACGAATGGCAGGTGAAACATTGGACAATATCGATTATTCCAAACTGAACCTGGACAATGTAGAACGAATTGAAATTGTCCGAGGTGCCGCATCATCTCTTTACGGTTCCAATGCTGTAGGAGGAGTTATTAACATTATCACGAAAAAGAACAATAAACCATGGTCATTAAGATTCTCTAACAAATATGGTGCACATAATTCATGGAATAATAGCCTCATCTGGGGTTTGCATCAGGGAATGTTAAGTAACAACCTCAGTATCCATCATTCTTCTTTAAACACTTATAATATTCCGAAAGACACGGAAGGAAATGCAAAAGGAGACTTTTCTGCTGTTTATGGTAACTATAGTTGGAATATCAAGGACCAGATGATCCTCGATTTATCGGATAAACTGAAACTCACAGGTCGCTATGGATATTTCTTCCGACAACGTGACTATTCAGAAGCTGATAAAGATCGCTACCGTGACTTTGATGGAGCTCTGAAAATGAACTATAAATTATCCGAAAAATCT
>CAZKSK010000249.1:0-3768 GCA_964555225.1 uncultured Bacteroides sp. | reverse complement strand
CGCTGTTCCTGAACATTTCCGATACCTATGCCGGGAAAGGGAATCAGGGCGAAAGCCTTGACCCCAAATACCCAAACGGGAGAACCGGACAGGCTGTGGCAATCAATCGGACAGTAGAAGGCTGCAAATCCAAGGATATGATCGGCATCCCGTGGATGCTCGCCTTCGCGCTCCGCGACGCCGGATGGTATCTGAGAAACGATATTATCTGGATGAAACAAAACCCCATGCCGGAGAGTGTCAAAGACCGCTGTGCGAGATGCTACGAGCATGTATTCCTGTTTGCAAAAAGCCCCAAATACTACTTTGACCACATGGCAATCGCAGAGCCGATAGCTCCTGCAACGTATGACAGGTTGAAGCGCGGTATGAAAGGCGGCAACAAATACGGCAAAGCGATTCCCGGTCAGCCGCAGACACAAAACATCAACAAACCCCGTGAGCCGGGAACAATCACAGACAGCATGATTTCGCCACTGAGAAACCGGCGCGACGTATGGGTAATCAACACCGTCCCGTTCTCCGGCGGTCACTACGCGGTTTTTCCGCCGAAGCTGGCAGAAACGTGCATTCTCGCCGGATGTCCGGTTGGAGGCACGGTCCTTGATCCTTTTATGGGCAGCGGAACGACCGGACTTGTCGCAAAAAGGCTTGCCCGCAGTTTTGTCGGGATAGAGCTTAACCCGGCCTTCTCTCAAATGGCTATGGAGAGGATTGAAGGTGACGCCGTATGAGCAGGGATAAGGGCAAACTGAAACCCCGCGACAAGGTAGTAACCAAGATGACCCGCGAAGGAGCTGTGAAGGAAAATCTGACCGAGAACAGCACGGAACGGATCAGTAAACGCCTTGAGGAAACAAAGCTGGTGCAGCCTTCCGAAGTAAAGGAGACTGCGCCTTCTGTTTCGGAAGAGGAACTAAAAGCGCAGCTCAGGAAGCGTCAGGTTCAGGAGCATAAGGAGGATGCTCAGGAGCCGCCGTCTCAGCCCGACGCAAAGGAACAGGTAAAGGACAGCGGCAGCGTTGATCAATCAATCCCGCATGGTGATCATGGCTCCACTCTGCATTCGTCAGAAATTGTTTCTCCCGCCCCTGTTCCGAAGCATGTTGTGGCGGAAACTGTTCTGGCACGGAAGCTTACAAGAGGCTCCGATGCTAAATACGCTGACAGTGATGCCGTCCTGAGCCGTGCCGGTGAGAGAGCATCCCCCGGTACATGCTCCCCGGATGAACCGGTCAGCAAGCGCCTTGAAAAGCTTGAAAAGAAATCCGAAATCGCCCACGGAAAGCTTGACGTCGCAAGGGATAAGCTGCCGACGAAGAAGGTGCTCAAATCCGAGCGGGTTTTTGACGACGCAGCCGGAAAAGCTCACACAAAGCTTCATTTTGAGGATGAGATCAAGCAGCCGAAAACATCCGGGAAGCTGACTTTTGAAGTAAAGAAGGATGTCCGAAAGCTCGGCGATTCCCTCGGTGACGCCGTTCACGGCAAGCTTCATGAGGTGGAGCAGGAAAACACCGGCGTCGAAGCGGCTCATAAATCCGAGATTGTCGCTGAAAATGCGGTTCGTGGCGCGGCGCGGCATGAGAGATCGAAAAGCACTAAGCCTTATGAAAAGGTGTCCAAGCTCGAAGAAAAAGCCGATAAAGCCGATTTCAATGTGCATTATGAAAAAACCGTTCAGGAGAATCCTGAGATGAAAGGCTCAGGGCGAAGCAAATTCTATCAGAAGCAGCAGATTAAGAAGGAATATGCCGCCGCAAGAAAAGCCGGTACTCAGACTGCGGGGACTGCCGGAAGAGCCGCTTCCTCTGGGGCAAAGAAAACCGGCGAAAAGGCATCAGAGAAGATCGGCGAGTTTGTCAGGAAAAACAAGAAAGTCTTTGTCTGGCTCGGCATCGGTGTTCTTATCGTTATCTTCTTCGTCGCCGTTATCAGTGCTTGCTCTGCCATGTTCGGTCAGATGGGCAGCGGTGTAATTGCATCGTCGTATCTGAGTGAGGACGATGCCATGCTCGGCGCAGAAGCGCAGTATTGCTCGATGGAATCTGACCTGCAGTATGAGCTTGACCACTATGCTTCTCTGCATCCCGGCTACGACGAGTATCAATTTGATCTGGATGATATTCAGCATGACCCCTATGTGCTGATCTCGATTCTGTCCGCTCTTCACGGCGGTGAGTTTACGCTTGCTGATGTACAGGGAACGCTCGGAATGCTGTTTGACAAGCAGTACATCATCACAACGACGGAAGAAATTCAGGTCAGGTACAGAACTGAAACACGGACCGGCAGCTATACGGTGACAGACCCGGATACAGGCGAAACAACGACCGAAGATTACGAGTACGACGTTCAGGTTCCCTATAACTACTACATTCTTCATGTGGAGCTTGAGAACTTCAATCTCAGCCATGTTCCGGTCTATATCATGGGACAGGATGAACTGAGCATGTACGCCATGTATATGTCCACGCTTGGAAACCGTGAGGATCTGTTCCCGTCTTCGTCCTATGTCTCAAAGTACATTACAAACCCGCCTGACGATTACGAGGTTCCCGCCGCTTATCTGGATGACGCCACCTTCAATACGCTTATTACCGAAGCCGAAAAATATCTCGGCTATCCGTATGTGTGGGGCGGCAGCAATCCCGATACATCCTTTGACTGCTCTGGTTTCGTTTCATGGGTGCTGACGAATAGCGGCTTGGTAAACACGGGAAGGCTTGGCGCACAAGGGCTTTACAATGTCTGTACGCCCGTTTCGTCTGCGGATGCCCAGCCCGGTGACCTGATATTCTTTGTCGGCACTTATGACACGCCGGGCGTCTCGCACGTCGGTATCTATGTCGGCGATGGAGTCATGCTGCACTGCGGAGACCCCATCCAGTATACGTCCATCAACATTTCCTACTGGCAGCAGCACTTCTACGCCTTTGGAAGACCCCGCTATTAACTTTGAAAGGACTTCGATATGAGTACAAAACTTGAAAAGGTCACATCGGAAATCGAAAAGACCGAAAAGAAAATCACGGAGATGCAGGATCAGCTTCGTGAACTGTACGACAAAAAGACTGAGCTTGAGAATGTTGAGATCGTCAATACCATTCGTGCAATGGTAATGGACAAGGAGAGCATCCTTGATTTCCTCAAGACGATGAATCCGGCTCAGGTCAAGTCTGTTAAGACAGCAACCTATCATGCGCCCGAAAAGGAGGATTTGAATGAAAACGAGTAAAAGAAGTTTCCTGCGTGTCCTGTTTACACTTGCGCTCTGCGTGGTGACGCTCTGCTGCTTCTCGGTGACGGCTTTTGCCGGTGCTGATGATGTCGCGCAAGAGCTGCCGGAGGCTACGGAAGAGCCTGTAACGGATGCAACGCCCGATCCCACCCCGGAGGCCACGGCTGAGCCGAGTGTCACGGAAGGGACATCCTTCACGTCTGACGGCAATGCTGTCACCCGCGATCTTCTCTATGACAAGACCACAAACAAGCAGTTTATCGTCATAGAAACGAAGAGCGGCAACACCTTTTACATCATCATCGACTACGACCAGCTTGTAAACGAGGAAGAGGAACTGTATAAGACGTATTTTCTGAACCTTGTGGATGAGCGTGATCTGACCGACCTGATGGACGATGAGGGCATCGGCGCGTACTCCTGCACCTGTACCGACAAATGCGTAGCCGGGGATGTAAACACAACCTGTCCTGTCTGTTCCGTTAATATGAGTGAGTGTACCGGCAAGGAAGCTGTGTCGGAAACTG
>CAZKSK010000248.1:0-3774 GCA_964555225.1 uncultured Bacteroides sp. | reverse complement strand
TTTAATCATAGGCAGTTTTTTATTTTAAATCAGTTATTTCTTGGAGAGATTAAATCATGTTAAATATGAGAATCATTTCTTGCTATAATGAACATTTGTTCATTATATTTGCATAGTAATTATGAACAATAGTTCGAAAAAATAAAAAAGGGAAATGTCAAGACCTAAAACAGTAAGACGGATAGCCGATAAACCACTCGTATCAGGTTTTAAACCTTATGGAGCGCAAATATCCGGGAGAAAATCAGATGCGGTCTTTTTGCTATATGAAGAGTATGAAGCTTTACGGCTTTGTGATTATGATGAATATAATCAGTGTGATGCTTCAAAATTAATGGGTGTATCAAGGCCAACATTGACTCGCATTTGTATGTCGGCACGAAAAAAAGTAGCTACCGCTATGGTAGAAGGCAGACAACTGATAATAGAAGGTGGTAAAGTGGAAATAGATAATGAATGGATAAAGTGCAATGATTGCCATTGTTATTATGTGAAACAACAAGAAAAAAATGATGATTATACGTGTCCTTTATGTGGAAGTGAAAATGTAAAAGAATATGATGACGAGGATGAGAATGGAAGTTTGATTTTACAAAAGCGAGTTTGTTGCGGTCATGGAGGTCGATGTTCATGTCATAGAGAAAGAAGATATAAAAAAATATAGAAATATGAAAATAGCTATAAGTAGTAAAAGCAATGTAATGTCAAGTGAGTTGGATGCTCGTTTTGGCAGATGTAAGTATTTTGTTATTTATGATACTGAGGAGAAATCTACGACGTTTATTGAGAATTTGGCGGCGGAACAGATGGAAGGTGCCGGGCCAGCAGCTTTCAAACAATTGGTTTCTCTAGGTGTAAAGAAAATTGTGTCAGGTGATTTCGGGGTAAAGATAAAGACGTTATGCTCGGATTTCGATGTACAGCTTATAATAATGAGAGAAAAACATACGATAGAAGAAATTATTAAATTATTAAATCATTAAAATTATGAAAAAGAAAATTGCAATACCAATAGAAAACGGGAAATTATGCAGTCATTTCGGTCATTGTGAATATTTTTATGTAGCGACAGTAAATGATGGTAAGATTGAATTTGAACAGGATATTACTCCACCGGCACATGAACCGGGTTTATATCCCAAATGGGTCGGAGACTTAGGCGTGAAATGTGTAATAGCTGGTGGCATGGGAGAAAAGGCACAAAATTTATTTCGTCAAGAGAATATTGAGTTATGTATCGGAGTAGAGGAAAAAGCTCCTTCGGATTTAATAAATGATTATATTTCAGGGCATTTAAAGACAGGCGCAAACAGTTGCAATCATCATCATGCTGAATAGAATAAGTTGAATCATGAATATTAGGATATTAATCGATAATAATCAGTCGAGAGACAATGCCAGTTTGTTGTCGGAACATGGTTTGTCTATCCTTTTGGAGGATGGGCCGTTGAAATGTCTGCTTGATGTTGGTGCAACAGCCAGATGGTCTTTAAATGCCCGGGAATTAGGTATAGATATAACGAATATCGATTACTTGATTCTTTCTCATGGACATGCCGATCATACGGGTGGTTTGTCTTCTTTTTTTAGACTTAATGAAAAAGCTAAAGTGTTTGCTTCCGATAAAATTAAAGATCATGAATATTTTTCTTATAGATATAAAGATGCAGTCAATTTAAGTCCGGATGCAGAAACTTTAGCTGAATATGATAATCGTATTACTTATCTTAAAAATGATTTTCAATTATCTCCTGATATAAAATTAGTTTATAATAAGGTCTTTAATTATCCTGTACCGGTAGGTAATAAATTTTTACGGGTGAAAAACGAACAAGGAGAGTTCCCTTATGTTGCTGATGATGAGATAGCCTTATCTGTTGTAGTAAATGATGCTTTGGTAATTATATCTTCTTGTTCTCATAATGGGATGCTCAATATCATAGAGTCTTGTGTTCAAGCGACCGGGATTAATAAAGTTAATACTTTCGTGGGAGGACTGCATTTAATAGATGTGAATGAAAAAGAATGTGACGATGTAGAAGGAATCGCAAAAAATATAAAAAGTAAATATCCGGGGATGATGATATATACCGGTCATTGCACCGGGAAAACGGCTTACCGTATTTTGAAAAATAATCTTGGAAATAATGTAAGAAGAATGTATAGCGGAATGTCGCTTTATATTGAATGAAATTTGAGAAGATGAAAATAGCTGTTGCAAGTGGAAAGGGAGGTACAGGTAAAACTTTCGTATCCGTTAATTTATTCCGCACTTTTTTGAAGATGAATGAAAAAGTTGCTTTGGTGGATTGCGATGTGGAAGTTCCTAATGTGCGAGTATTTATATCGGGTCAAAAGTTCTCAGAGAAGGATGTAAATGAATTTCGGCCTGTTATAGATAAAGCGAAATGTTTGTTTTGTGGCAAATGTGCTGATTATTGTAATTATCATGCTATTTTCTGTGAATCTTCTTTGCACTACATTCGACTTTTGGATGATCTTTGCCATGGATGTGGTGCTTGCGATATAGCATGTGCTTCAGGTGCTATTCAACCTTCATCTGTGGCAATCGGAAAAGTTTCGACTTATACATATAAAGAAGATATTTGTTTGGCGGAAGGACGTATGACTACAGGACATCTCTCAGCCGTTCCGATAATAAAGGAGGTAATGCAAGTTCTACCTGAAAAAAATTATAGATATATGATATTTGATTCTCCGCCGGGAACTTCTTGTCCTTTCATTCAAACGGTATCAAGATCGGATTATGTGATTCTTGTTACAGAACCAACTCCTTTTGGGTTAAGTGATTTGAAGCAAGCGATTGAAACCCTTCGGTTAATGAATAAACCTTTTGGAGTAATCGTGAATCGCAGTGGTTTGGGTGATAAACATATTTATAAGTTTCTAGAGGAAAACGGATATGATCTATTGATAGAAATTCCTTATGATGAGAGAATAGCCAGATTATATTCTGAAGGTGAAATGGCAGTTGATTATTTCCCGTTATTAGCTGAGGAATTTAAAAAGTTAACTTGTAAATTAATGAAAAAAATGATTTATGGAGATAGCGGTAATAAGCGGAAAGGGCGGTAGTGGCAAGTCCAGTATAAGTGCGGCCTTTATGTCTTTGTGTCCTCAGGTTATGGCTATAGATTGTGATGTTGATGCGTCAAATTTGTATTTATTGTTTCAGCCACATAATGAAAAAACTTTAAGTTTTGTAACAGGTCAGCATGCAGTAATAAATTCGGAAATTTGTGTCGCTTGTGGAAAATGTTTCAATTTGTGCAGGTTTGATGCAATAAGGATAGAAAAGGTAGCTGTCATTGATGAAATAAATTGTGATGGTTGTGGCCTCTGTGCAAGATTTTGTCCGGTTAACGCCATATCCATGAAAGCTGTTGATAAAAGTATGATTTATATTGGAACGTTTCGTTATGGAACAATGATTTATGGAAAATTGGCTCCTGGTGAAGAAAATTCAGGGAAGATGGTGAATGAATTGAGACGTCTTAGTAGTGAAATAGTTAAAGGAAAGAAGGGCGTTGTAATTTTGGATGGGCCACCAGGAATAGGATGCCCGGTTATGTCAACTATCACGGGAGTCGATAAAGTGATAGTTGTAACCGAACCGACTCTGTCAGGCTTTTCTGATTTGAGCCGTACAATAGATTTGGTACGTAGTCGTCAACTTCCCGTCTATGTCATTATTAATAAGTGTTCATTGAATAAAAAGATATCTAATGAGATTAGTCGCTGGTGTAACAAAGA
>CAZKSK010000247.1:0-3797 GCA_964555225.1 uncultured Bacteroides sp. | reverse complement strand
TGTTTCAAAGAAATATTATATAACCGGAGGAATTGGTGCAAGACATAATGGAGAAGCATTTGGAGATAATTATGAATTGCCTAATGCCGAAGCATATTGCGAAACTTGTGCTGCAATCGGTTTTGTATACATGAATTATCGTTTATTTTTACTTCATGGGGAAGCTAAATATTATGATGTTTTAGAACGTACACTATATAACGCACTTATTGATGGAGTTTCAATAGATGGCGGTCGTTTCTTCTATCCGAACCCACTAGCTTCAAAAGGAGGATATGATAGGCAACCATGGTTTGGTTGCGCATGCTGCCCTTCAAATATTAGTAGATTTATTCCTTCTTTACCAGGATATATATATGCACAAAAAGACAATAATGTTTTTGTGAATCTATTTCTAAACAATTCTGCTAGATTAGCGATAAATGGTAAAAAAGTTGTATTAGAACAAAAAACTGATTACCCCTTGAATGGCGATATCTACATCTGTGTAAAAGAAGGAAAAGGCCTTTTTAATTTAAAGATCCGTATTCCGGGATGGGTTAGGAATCAAGTTGTTCCAAGTGATTTATATAATTATTGTGATGATAAGCAATTAAATTACTATATTTCGGTGAATGGAATTAAACAAACTTCCGAAATAAAGAATGGATATTTTGATATAAATCAGAAGTGGAAAAAAGGAGATTTAATAAAGATTCACTTTGACATGAATCCTCGAATAGTAAAAGCTTTAGATAAAGTAGTTTCAGATAAAGGACGTATAAGTGTCGAATATGGTCCGTTAGTTTATTGTGCGGAATGGCCTGATAACAAAGAGAATGTAGAAAGTTATTTATTACCGAAAAAACCTGTTTTTAATGTATCATACAATCCGAATTTATTAGGAGGTATAAATATAATATCTACTTCAACAGTACAATCTTTAAAATATGAATCTGATGGATCTCTTTCAATCAAAACCGCTAAACTTAACTTGATTCCTTATTATGCATGGGATCATCGTGGTTCAAAAGGCGCTATGACAGTATGGATAGCAAATGAATTATTTACCGTACAACCATCAAAAAAATAATGTTCACTATTTAATAAATATAACTATGAGAAAAATAAACTTCCTCATTATAATTTTAATGTGTATTTTCGAACATAGTATTGCTCAAAAGCTCGAACGTCAGCCATTTGGCGTCAAATTCGAAAGTTCTAAAGACTCGCTAATATGCGAAGTAAAGTTTTACTCGCCGTCCATTGTTCGAATAATAAAATATCCTCTATCTATAAAAACCTTACCTTCTACTAAAAGTTATTCGGTTATATTAAATCCTCAAAATACGAAAATAAATTATCAGGAAGATGGAGAAGATTTTATTATGAGTAGTACTTATCTTAAAGTTGTTATAGATAAAAAGTCTGATAATATAAGTTTCTATGATTTGGAAGGAAAGAATTTATTAAAGGAAAAAAACTCTTCATTTGTATTCCATCATGATGACGCCGATACAGGATTGTTAAAGACATCTCAAGCTTTCTTGTTAGATAAAGACGAGGCCATTTTCGGGCTAGGCCAGCGACAATGCAATGAATTAAATCAGCGTGGTCAGAAAATTCGCATCTGGAGTGGAAATACAAATATAACCATCCCCTACTTTACCTCAGAAAAAGGATACGGTTTATATTGGGACAATGCAGGTGAGTCCTATTTTAATGACAGTCCCGAACAAACAATGTTTTCTTCAGAAGTGGCCAAATGTATTGATTATTATTTAATTTATAAGGATGGAACGCAAGACGGTGTAATTGCAGGTATCCGTCAATTAACAGGTCAAGCTACGATGTTTCCTCTATGGACAATGGGATATTGGCAATGTCGTGAACGTTATAAGAGTAGCGATGAATTGTGTGATGTTCTTGATAAATATCGTGAATTACACATTCCGTTGGATGGAATTGTTCAAGATTGGCAATATTGGGGGTGTGATTCCAATTGGAATGCCATGAGATTTATGAACCCACATTATATTAATAAAATGGGAGATGCAAAATGGGCAAAATATTTACCGAATGATGAAAATATTAATTCACTTTATAAACCATCACGAATTAAAACACCCGAAGATATGGTAAAATATGTTCACGAAAAAAACGCTCATTTAATGATTTCAATATGGTCAAGTTTCGGACCGTGGACAAAACAGTTCAATGAAATGAAAAAAATAAATGCATTATTACCTTTCGAAACATGGCCTCGTAAAAGTGGTGTTCGACCTTATGATCCTTTCAATCCGAAAGCAAGAGATATCTACTGGAAATACCTTTCTTATCTTTATAAAATGGGATTCGACGCATGGTGGACAGATTCTACCGAACCGGATCATTTTGAAAAACCAGGTGATAGTAACTATAAAACTTATGATGGAACATGGAGAAGCGTAAAAAATGCTTTTCCTCTTGTTGCCAACAAGGGAATATATGAACATCAACGTGCAATGAAAGGAAATATTAAACGTTCAGTACAAATGACTCGCTGTGCGGCTTTCGGCATTCAGCATTATGGAACATTTAGTTGGAGCGGTGATATTGTCTCCAGCTGGAGAGTAATGAAAAATCAAATACCATCCGGACTGAATTATGTAATTTGCGGTATTCCTTTCTGGAACACCGATATTGGGGGCTTTTTTGGTTGGGAATACAATAATGACCCTAAAAACATAGCAATGCAAGAACTCCAGGTTCGTTGGATGCAATGGGGATGTTTCATGCCCATAATGCGAAATCATTGTTCTTCGCCAATGGTAAATGAATTATATAATTATGGATCTCCTGGGGATTGGGCTTTTGATGTACAAAAGGAATATATAGAATTACGTTATCGTCTTCTTCCTTACATCTATAGTAATGCCGGTGATGTCATTCTAAATAGTGGCAGTATGATACGTGCATTGGTCATGGATTTTGCCAAAGATAAAAAAGCGATCCGTTTAAATGACGAATATATTTTCGGACGTTCTTTATTAGTAAAGCCCGTTACCGATCCTCTTTATACTTGGAAGGATGAACATGCCACAGGACATTCCATCTATCCGGATGTTACAAAAGGCAGTGCTCCGGTCAGTATTTATCTTCCGTCTGGAAATGACTGGTACGATTTCTGGACCAATGAGAAATTTAAAGGTGGCAAAAATATACTGAAACCATGTCCTATTCAGACAATACCGGTTTATGTAAAGTCAGGTTCCATTATTCCATTCGGTCCGGCGGTTCAATACAGTAATGAAAAATTATGGGACAACTTAGAGATCAGAATCTATCCCGGTAATGATGGAAATTTCACTCTTTACGAAGATGAAGGAGACAATTACAACTACGAAAAAGGTGATTTCACTACTATCGAATTCCATTGGAATGACGCAAAAAGAATACTCACTATCAATAATCGTAAAGGAGCATATAAAGGAATGTTGACAAATCGAAAGTTTAACATTATATTAGTTGATTCAAATACTAATTCAGATTATAAAGAAGCACTTGGAAAAGTTATTGATTATTCTGGGGAAATGATACAGATTTCTTTGTAGATGCAAACAATAATATAATTATGACAACAAGAAGAAATTTTATAAAAAAAGCTTGCATGAGCGGTATTTGTTTATGTGGCTTCAGCTCAATTGTCCAAGGTATGGGTATAACAACATTTAATACCATCTCGGATGAATCTATAAATAAGATGAAATAATGTTCCTAAAGTGGATAACAGAGTTATTAAATAATTTAGATAATAATCTTACAGAACCACAATTACG
>CAZKSK010000246.1:0-3800 GCA_964555225.1 uncultured Bacteroides sp. | reverse complement strand
GGAGGCGAGGAACCTGATGGATATAAAAATACATGTTTTAGTTCGTCCCAGAGGCGGTGACTTCCTCTATACGGACAATGAATTAAATATCATGGCAGAAGATATCCGACAAGCTGTTTCCTTAGGAGTAGACGGCATTGTCTTCGGTTGCTTGACTTCCGAAGGAACCATTGATTATAATGCCACAAAATTTCTCAAAGAAGCTGCCGGCACTAAATCCGTTACATTTCATCGAGCTTTCGACTGCTGCAAAGATGCTTGGCAAGCAGTCGAACAACTCATTGATTTGAAAATCGACAGAATTCTTACTTCCGGACAAGAATCCTCTGGCGAAAAAGGTGTTCCGCTACTGCATGAACTGCAAGAACAATACGGAAGTAGAATTAAGTTTCTTGCAGGTTGTGGAATAAACGAATCGAACATTGCACAGATTTATAATCAAACAGGCATTAAAGAATATCATTTCTCCGCCCGTGAAAAAAGAGGAACAGACATGAAATTCTTTAATCGTAATGTTTTTATGGGTAACCCCGATCACGATGACTATTCCTTTGATGTAACTTCAGCCTGTAAAGTTCAAAAGACGATAAAGAAACTTAGTAACTATTAAATTACTAAATTCGTCCCGACTTTTCAGAACTCTTTCAAATACGTTTTCTCAGCTCATTTTCCTGCTCCGCATTCCAATAGCCACAGTCCAATTCAATAAATACAGATGTATAAGGAAGAACGGCTTCTGTCTTTAAAACCACAATATTAAAGAGTTTTGAGGCCTCATCCAATTTGGCAAAAATCTCCTCATGAAGAATCTGCCGAATCTCTGCTCCTTCCGCATGATCGGCTATAGTATTCTTAAGATCTCTCCTCAACTCATCTATACCTTTACAAAAAGACTCGTCCAAAGCATCCAATTCTTTGTCCGTATAAATAATCGGGCGAATATGAGATGATTTTTGAACGTCCGAAAGAACTCTCTCCAACACATCCGGAAGAGGTTCTCTGGTATTAAGATAAGTCATTCCGGATGCACTTTGCAAAGGGAATGCCTTATCGACCACTAAAATCCAATTACGGTGTCCCAACAACGGCAACACTTTGACAAATTCTTCTGTCCACATAATTTATTTTATTTCTTCATCAAAAACAATTGCAACTTTTCCGCATTTTCCACCTGCCATCAACTGGTAAGCTTCCTGTGCATGATCCAAAGTGAAACGATTCGTTACCAGTTCTTCCGGATGAATATTCCAACGAACCAAACGTTCCACGAGCTCTTCCATACGCCAAATATTAGTAACCCATGAACCGTAAATGGTTTTCTGCTCATGAATAATATCAGGACTCGGATTAAATTCTACGGTCCCGCCTTCTCCGATAAACACTATTTTACCCCATTTACGAGCAGCACGAATCGCTAATTGACGACCGTAAGTGTTTCCGGAACAATCTACAGATTTTTCAGTTCCATGACCTCCCGTCAATGCTTTTATTTTATCAAGTGCCTCAGCATCCGAAAGAAAAGCAGCATCTACCAGATTCTTTGTTTTGGCAATATCTATACGCTCCTGAACCGTATCTACTCCGATAACCATATTGGCACCCATTGCCTTGGCAAGCATACAAGAAGCCAAACCTACAGGCCCTAATCCTACTACCAAAACCGCATCATCACCACAAATTCCTATTTTTTCAAGTCCTTCATAAACCGTTCCGAAGCCACATGCAACCTGAGCACCGTCGGTATAAGTCAAAGAATCGGGCAAAGCCACCAAATCCTTTTCTTCCGCCAAGAGATAATCGGCCATACCACCATCCCGCTGCCATCCATAAGCACGACGATAAGGACTGGTACAACTGATCATATACCCGCGACGACAATCATTACATACCCCGCAACCGGAAATATGATATACAATCACACGGTCTCCTTCTTTAAAACGACGAAGTCCCGGTCCACATTTTACTATTTGTCCGCAAGGTTCATGACCACAAATTTTATCTTGGTAACCTTCGGGCCCTTTTCCCAAATGTTCTCTATAAATTGCACGAATATCACTCCCACAAATCGTAGAAGATTTCATTCTCAACAAAACCTCACCATGTCCCGGCTCCGGTATATCAACTTCTTTAAGAACAACCGTACTGTCGCCCGGCAAATATGCCGCTTTCATTTTTCCCATTTTTATTTCAATTTATATTAAATTTTTTCCCATATACCATTTATCTCTTCCCAATCGGTAAGTGCCCCGTCTTCATCCCAGAGATCTTCCCATTCGGAACCTTTCCAAGTAAAAACCTGACCTTTTATAAACCGGCAATTCTTGTCTATTTTTCGAATTTCCTCCATTTCCTCATCCGTCAAAGGATCTTCCGTAACACACTTCAAATTACTAAGATATTTAGGAGGTTTTACAGAAAAAGGAATAGGAATCTGTCCTCGCCGAACCGCCCATTTAATACAAATTACAGCAGGATGAACTCCATGTTTTTCTGCAATATTCATAATAACAGGATCCTTTATCGGACAAGTATCTTCCGGAGTCTTATCTCTCTCAGGACGATTGGGAGAACCTATAGGAGAAAAACCTATGGGTTGTATATCATTGGAAACTACGTAATCAAAGAATTCGGACTGTTGAAAATGCGGATGAAGCTCCATTTCGTTGCAAGCCGGCTTTATACGACAATCTCTCAACAGCAATTCCATTTTCGGACGTGTCATATTCGATGTCCCTATATTGCGTACCCAACCTTTATCGACTAATCTTTCCATAGTATGCCATACTTCCATATATTCCTCATGAATATATGGACGGGCACCCGGATCACGAGAATCGACAGAAACACCTTTTGCATGCGAATTCGGGAAAGGCCAATGCACCAGATACAAATCCAGATAATCCAATTGTAAATCATGAAGGGATTGACGACAAGCTCCTTCTACATCATCATGCTTGTTGTTCCACACCTTCGAAGTAATCCATAAATCCTCCCTTTGAACTATTCCTTTATCAAAAAGAGACTTCAGTACAACGCCGATTTCTTTCTCATTGCCATAAACGGATGCACAATCAATATGTCTGTAACCTGCATATATAGCTCCTTCTACAGCCAGAGCTATCATTTCATTACTATAATTATCGGAACCAAAAGTACCCAATCCGATTGCAGGCATAAGATCACCATTGTAGAGTTTTCTCATTGGAACAGTAGCCGGATCAACAGGTAATAATCCATTCATAAATTATATCTATCTTATTTGATTACAAAGAAACAACTATATTCTTATAATCGGATTGTCCGATTTCGACTTTCAATGATACTTTATCTGTATAATTGCCTTACAGAATTCGCCATCATTATTTTACCGAGTTATCACCCATATCCGAACGTTATTAAAAAAAGAATTCTTTCATTCAAAATAAATTTGTTTTCTTTTATATCTCATAGATTTACAATATCTTTGCATCATGAAAAGGAAGTTGCGTATTATGTTGGGCTTGTTTTTAATAGTCCTCTATCTGGGCTATTACGGAGGAACTACGCTTTTTGTCCATACGCATTACACTCCTTACGGAATGATTACACATTCACATCCGTTTAAATCAGCTCATCACACCATTCCGGCTTATATTACAATTTCCATTTTATCGTATATCGTATTTTTCTCAACGATGGTTTCCTTCTTCGAAACTTTCCTATGCAAAATAAGTACGATAAAAACGTATATTCTTCGTTTACACTCAATACATTACTCACAACACATTTTTTTACGGGCTCCTCCCGTTATAATTGATTTA
>CAZKSK010000245.1:0-3825 GCA_964555225.1 uncultured Bacteroides sp. | reverse complement strand
ATCTTTTAAAATTTTTTCTAAACATGTTTTAAGTAAAACTTTTTGACTTGGTCTGGGAAGATTGGTGTTTATTATTTTTCCTTCAGGTGATAATAGAAAATAACGCGGAATTTCCATGTTTGTATTGCTGAAAATCCTTCTTTCTACATCGTCGTTAAGTTTATTGTTTGCTCTCAAGTGATAACCTTCCAGTCTAAAATGTTTCGTCATTTCTCTCCATACTTTTTCCTGTTCGGGTTTGTCAATGGAAATATAAACTGTTTCTATTTTATCAAATGCTGATAGAATCTGATGAAGATCCTTTTGACGGGTTAATTCTTGTCGGCAAGGAGCGCACCAGCTTGCCCAAAGGTCAACAAACAGAATTTTTCCTTTCAGTTCAGAAACATCTTTCAATTGTGATAAAGAATCAATAGTTTTAGATATGAATTTAGGATTGAAAGGGGTTGTTATCTCCTGTTCTTTTACTTTTTTTTTGATAAGTTTGACGTATTCACTTTTAGGATATTTCTCTTCCAGAAACTTCGCGACTTCTTTCACTTTCATTTCGTTAACGCCAAATCTAAATTGAGTGAGACAAGCCTGGCTTAACATGGGTAACCACATATATTCGGGAGCCGATAAATAATCTTTATATTTTCCGAAAATGGAAGAAACATCTTCAGACAGTTTACTGTATTTGATTTTTGTTGATGCATATAACCTGCCTGATGACAAACAGCATAACTCCGATGATAGAGGAATCAAATGTGTAATACTGTCAATTTTTGAAACAATGATAGCAGAATCAGAGCGCGAAGTTTCTATGTATTTTTTAGAAATAAGCATATCCATGGTTAAACAAATGTAACTTAACAGATAACATTGTACATCTGTTTTGGCAGCATGAATATATCCGGATGTTGAAGATGTAGCGTCAATGCCTTTTAATAAAGGATTCATTATCTTTTCATTAATTTCCGGAATAATATAGCCGATATGTTTTTTATGTTCTTTATATTCTTTTAAAGTACTATCTATGATAGCCATATATTTCATTAAAGGAATAGCATAATAATTTTCGTGCATGTATTGTTGGCCTTCATGATTGTTCCCTTGGAATATCAGTTTGTGTTTTCCCTCTGCTGCTTGTGATAGATTAATGCCGATTGAATCTTTTGGGAAAATAATGATCTCCGTTTTTCCGATATTGGAGAAATCGAGCCTGATAACGGCTAAATCTTTTATTTCTTTAGTGAGATAGGTTGTCGTTTTTCCTTTTTGAATAATTAATGTTTTAGTAGATCGTTGATCATTATAGAAATTATCCATAGTATCAAAAATATCTACGGAACAATCAGAATCTGAGGTAAAACTGATTATCGCTTTTTGTGTCGAAACTTGGGCTACAAGAAAATTCCTTGAAAAAATAAATATAATGATGAATGTAATTATTGATAGGTATTTCATAGACTTTTTTTTGTTAGATTAATATTAAAAGTTTTTTCTAAAACACTTTTAAGAATAGCACTTTGGCTTGGCCTGGGAAGATTAGAATTTATTATTTTACTTTTTATAGATAATAGAAAAAGACGTTCAATTTCCATAGTTTCTAGTTTAATTAGCAATGTTTAGTATTTTCATATAGTAAGTAAGTTTTGTTTAGTCGGTCAAAAATAAATAAACTATTCCAAGTTAGCAAGTAAAAAGACTATAATAATGAACGATATACTTATAAAAAGCATAACCAGCTGCTAAAAAACGTAACTAAGCAACGGCAAAAGCCTAGACATGTATTGACGCTATGTTACGGCTTCCTATTGATTATTCATCGACAATGAGTTTGTAGCCGATACCGCGTACATTTACTATCTTGATACGTTCGTCTCCTGACAGTTTATGTCGGAGTTTGGTGATAAATACGTGCAGACTGCGTGTATTAAAAAAACTGTCGTCACCCCAGAGTTCTAAAAGAATATTTTGGGTATAGACTATTTGGTTCCGGTTCTCGCAAAGATATCTTAGGATTTCCGATTCACGGTGTGACAGTTCTTCTTTAATTCCTGCGAAATTTAAACATTGCGTGATGGTATCAAAGTGATAATTGCCGATTTCATGACAGGTCTCGGTATCTTTTTCTTTTATATAAGCTTTATTGACCAATGCTTTTAATCGGATCATGAGTTCTTGCATCCCAAATGGTTTTTTTAGATAATCATTAGCTCCCAGTTCGAACCCTTCCACTACATCGTTCATGGCGGAACGCGCTGTTAGGAAAAGAATGGGAGTTTTCTGGTCTGTTTGTCTGATACGGTGTACCATTTCAAATCCATCCATTTTGGGCATCATAATATCAGTTACCAAAACATCCGGTTTTTCTTCAAAGAAGGAATGTAATCCTTCTTCACCATCGTATGCCAATGAAATGTCAAATCCCTGTTCACTCAGTGTGTCATGAATAATCATGGCCAATGTTTTTTCGTCTTCTATCAAAAGAACTTTTATTATATCTTCTTTCATTTTTCAGGTAATATGATAGTAAATATGGAACCCTTTCCAGGAGTGCTTTCTACAATAACTTCACCATGATGTTTTTCGGCGAGTGTTTTTACGTAATATAAACCCAATCCGTAACCTCTCACATTATGACGGTTTCCTTGAGGTACTCTGTAAAACTTATCGAATATATGTTTTTGTTTGTCATTTTCAATGCCGCATCCTTTATCGGCTATGGAAATATAAATATTATGTTTGTAATTCAGTACATTTACGCTTATCCAGACTGATTCTCCGGAATATTTGATGGAATTGTCTATCAGATTACTAATCATATTGTAAAGATGGGTTCTGTCAGCTTTGACGGTAAGTTCTTCCGGGATTATTTTTTCTACGAATTCAATATTCTTTTCGGTTTTAAGCCGGTGACGATTAATCAGTTCATCTATTAAAGGTTTTAATTCTATTTCTTCATAGTTAAGATTAAAACCTTTTTGTTGCTTCATGTTCATGGACAGAATCTGTTCAACCAATCCGGATAGATGTTTGAGTTGTTCCTGAATAATTTGCAGGTATTTTTTATTTTTTTCGGATGATTGAATATCATTATTGAAATTCAGTAAGGTATCATTGGCTGCATAAGCCACTGCAATAGGTGTTTTTAATTCATGAGTAATGTTGTGAGTAAAATCTTCTTTCATTTCCTCTACTGTTTTCATTTTGCGTATAATATGAATGAGATACCAGAAAGCAATGCACAAGATGCCGAGGATCAATAATGACGAAGTAAAAACGCCTGTCATTTCTTGTAATACGAGTTTATTTGTCGGCTTCATGAAGATACGATATGCAAGTCTGTCCGATACGTCGTCATAGATCATTTGATGGATGGTATAGTCCGATGTTTTTATTCCCGGATCCATGTTGGTAGCGATAATAGTCTTTTTGTCCAAATTAACGATTTGTGTATAATGAGATGCCGTGATGTTATCTTTTGCCAGTTCCTGTGTTAAGATATAATCGAATCGTTGGAGATTAACTCCAATACCCAGTTTATGAATTGCGAAATGAAGTCCACGCTGGATTTCAAGAGTAAAATCATTGATGGAAGCGGAATTCGGAATGGCACAGGAGTCTTTTTTGATGGATTTTAGCTTACCGGAATCCGCGGCAAGAACAAAGTTTTTTTTATTATTTGTGTATATCTTTGTTTGTGTGGTTTCTACGGAACTGTAATATTCCATACTGTCTAAATTCATATTGACTAGGGCTGAAATCTTATAATCATCTTTACCCGTTGTTCCGTAAGTTACCAATGTATTGCTTGGATATTTTTTTTTGATCTCATTG
>CAZKSK010000244.1:0-3851 GCA_964555225.1 uncultured Bacteroides sp. | reverse complement strand
TTACACGAAACTTCCTTTTCAGATGGAAAGAGTTATTCAACCGTCATTTCCCGATTATTCGGTCAGCATAGTCGATTTCGGGGCTAAGAGCGATGGCATTACAATGAATACGGAAGCGATTAACAAGGCAATAAAACAGGTTAGTGAAAAAGGAGGGGGAAAAGTTATCATTCCGGAAGGACTGTGGCTCACAGGTCCTATTACTCTGCTCAGTAATGTAAATCTTTATACGGAAACAAATGCACTGGTTGTTTTCACCGAAGACCATACCCAATATCCTATCATAAAAACATCTTTCGAAGGATTGGAAACACGACGCTGCCAATCGCCTATATCGGCTTTCGATCAAACCAATATCGCTATCACCGGCCAAGGAACTTTCGATGGAAACGGCGACACTTGGCGTCCGGTAAAAAAAGACAAATTAACCGCCTCACAATGGAAAAGCCTCATTAATAAAGGCGGTGTATTGAATAAGGAAAAGAATATATGGTATCCTAGCGAAGGATCCTTAAAGGGTATGAGTCTGACCAAAGAGTTCAATGTGCCAAGCAATGTCAAGAATGACGCAGAATGGGCCGGCATCAGAGACTGGCTGCGTCCCGTCCTGCTTAATATAGTTAGATGTAAAAAGGTCCTAATAGAAGGTATTACCCTGAGAAATTCTCCAAGTTGGTGCATTCATCCTCTATCCTGCGAACATATCACATTCAATAAAGTAACGGTGTCCAATCCCTGGTATGCCCAAAATGGCGACGCTCTGGATATGGAATCCTGTAAAAACGCACTGATTATAAACAATTCATTCGATGCCGGTGACGATGCCATCTGTCTGAAATCAGGCAAAGACGAAGAAGGACGCCGAAGAGGAGAACCCACCGAAAACGTAATCGTAATGAACAATACGGTTCTGCATGGTCACGGAGGATTCGTTGTCGGTAGTGAAATGAGTGGTGGTGTGAAAAATATTTTTGTAGATAACTGCACTTTTCTGGGAACGGACGTCGGTCTCCGTTTCAAAAGTACCCGCGGAAGAGGCGGTGTAGTGGAAAACATCTACATCAATAGAATTAATATGATTAATATTCCTGCAGAATGTATTCTATTCGATTTGTTCTATGGGGGACAAAGCCCCACTGAAACCAGTGAGAACGATTATAAGGAAGCGCAGGCAACACATCAGGAAGTAAATGAGGGAACGCCCTGTTTCCGAAACATTTATATTAAGAAGGTTTTTTGTAAGGGAGCCGGACGTGCTATCTTCTTCAACGGACTTCCGGAAATGCGGATTAAAAATATTAATCTGGAAAATATAATCATTTCTGATGCAAAAGAAGGAATAAAACTCAGTCAGGCAGAAGATGTCAACATTAAAAATGTAAAAATAAAGACATTAAAAAACAAAGAAAATCTACAGATGTCGAATGTGAAAAATGTAACCATCGACGAAAAGAAATATGATGAAGTAAATTCAAAAGGCGTTAATCTGGAATTATAAACATCGAATAATTATTTTTTGTACATTTGTGATGTTTTATAAATTTGCTTATCTGAAGAATGCCATGAAAAGAATTTTTGCCTTGGGAGTAGCTTCCCTTTGTTGCCTTTTTATAATTGCACAAGAAAAAAGTTTGTCTGTAACAGTAAAAAACAATTGGGACGAGCCTAAAAAAGACGAACCGGTTGTTATTAAGTTTAAGATTCTGAAAGATTGGAAGAATCTGAATATGAAAGTTAAATCCGCCATTGTATGGGACGGAGATAAGGAAATACCTTCACAACTCGATGATTTAAATCGTGATGGAGTGAACGATGAATTGGCTTTTGTCATCGATGTTCCGTCCAAAAGCAGTAAAACATTGAGAATTTCTCTTTCTTCCAAAACAACAACAACGGTTTATCCGGCTCGCGTTCATGCACAAATGAAATTGAGTGATAAAAATAAAAAGAATCCTGAAATTCAGTATCTTTCCGTACCCGGAGGCACTCCCGATGCCGACATCTACAGCGCAATATATGGTCACGGACCCTGCTTCGAATCGGAACTGACTGCCTTTCGCATCTATTTTGACAATCGTCAGTCCATCGATCTCTATGGAAAAATCAAGCGTCAGCTCGAATTGGCGGAAACTAACTTCTACACACCCAAAGAACAGCGTGACAAGGGTTATGGGTGTGATGTTCTTTGGGCCGGCAAGAGCGTAAGCCTGGGATCTTTTCGCGGATGGGAAAATAATGAGCCTTCCTATATTAACAAAGTGGCTTTAAGAAGCGAAGGCATTCTTGCTTATGGTCCCGTACGCACAGTAATAGAAATAGCTGATAAAGATTGGGAATACAACGGAAAAAAATTGAACATGATCCAACGCTACATTCTTTATGCCGGTCATCGGGATGTAGAAGTCAACATACATTTCGAAGAAGCGGATGTAAAAAACAATACATTCTGTACGGGCGTAATGAAGTTGGAAACAGAAAATAAAGGATTCATACAAAAAGACGGACTGGCAGGTTCATGGGGGAAAAACATCCCGGAAAAAGGCGAACCGGACAATGTGGAAACAGTAGGTCTCGGGGTCTATATCCCGCAGGCTTATGTAAGCAAGACACTGGAAGATAGTAATAATTATCTGATATTACTCAATACGAACGGTAAAAAAAGTCTGAAATATAATCTGACTTTCTGTGCTGCAAAAGAAGAACAGGGATTCAAAGACAGTAAAAGCTGGTTTGAGTACTTGAACCAATGGGAAAATCAATTACAGCACATATGCAGTATCAGCATAAAATAATTTTTACCCGTTATGAAAAAACAAATAATCATTACAGCTATCTTTTCTTTATTGGGTATCGTCGTTTTTGCACAAAAAAACAACTATGTATCAAAAGTTTGGGTAGCCGACCAAGGAAACGGAACCTATAAAAACCCTATCCTCTATGCGGATTACTCGGATCCGGATGTATGCAGAGTCGGTGAAGACTATTATCTTACAGCCTCTAGTTTCAATTGTCTGCCCGGACTACAGATCCTGCATTCCAAAGATTTGGTAAATTGGGAATTCTGTTCAGTTGCCATCCCGTATGCATTATATCCCTACACCGATAGCGCTCCGCAACACGGGAACCGAGTATGGGCTCCCAGTATTCGTCACCACAACGGAGAATTCTTCATATTCTGGGGAGATCCCGATTATGGAGCCTACATGACCAAAGCCAAAGAAATTAAAGGTCCATGGAGTGAACCGGTACTTGTAAAATCGGGTAAAGGAATTATCGATTGTTGTCCGCTTTGGGATGAAGACGGCAAAGTCTATATGGTGCATGCTTATGCAGGCAGTCGGGCCGGTTTTAAAAGTGTTCTTGCCATATGCGAACTTAATGCCGATGCTACTAAGGCAATCACTCAATCCCGCATTGTCTTTGACGGGCATGACGGACAAGAGACCTGTGAAGGACCTAAATTCTATAAATACAAAGGTTACTACTACATTTTCCATCCGGCAGGAGGTGTATCAACCGGTTGGCAAACAGTCCAACGCTCCAAAAACGTATACGGTCCTTATGAGACCAAAATTGTGATGACACAGGGTAAAAGCAATATCAACGGGCCTCATCAGGGAGCATGGGTCGACACGACAACAGGTGAAAACTGGTTCCTGCATTTTCAGGATGTAGGCGCTTACGGCCGTCTTTTGCTTTTACAGCCCATGAAATGGGTCAACGGATGGCCGGTGATCGGCATCGATAAAGACGGAGACGGATGCGGAGAGCCGGTTTCTTCCTATAAGAAACCCGATGTCGGGAAAACATATCCTGTCCATACCCCTCTCGAAGATGATGAATTTAATGGA
>CAZKSK010000243.1:0-3863 GCA_964555225.1 uncultured Bacteroides sp. | reverse complement strand
CCTCCTATAATTCCGACTTTTATCATTCTTACTCCTCTACTTCATTCAATTCATCATTATGGGTGGCATAATAAGCTCGCAGAGGGGTACTGCTGACTTTAATAAATCCCTTGGCATCCTCTGCTGTCCAGCCCTTCTGCATTTCTCCATATTCACCAAATTTATTTTTTACTAAATCATCAGAACTTTCTACTCCGACCGTACTAAAACTCAAAGGACGAAGTTCAAGAATAACCGTTCCATTCACATTTCTTTGACTTTCAGTAAGCATGGCTTCTATATCTCTCATAACCGGCTCCAAATACTGACTTTCATGCAGAAACATACCATACCAATTAGCAACTTGATCTTTCCAATATTGTTGCCATTTACTCAATGTATATTTCTCTAAAAAACGGTGAGCCCCGATTATCAACATTGGAGCTGCTGCTTCAAATCCTACACGTCCTTTAATGCCAATAATTGTATCACCTACATGCATATCTCTTCCGATACCATACGCAGAACCTATTTCTTCTACTTTCTGTATAGCTTCAATTTTATCATCAAATGCTTCTCCATTAATAGCGACCAACTCTCCTTTCTTAAATTCAAGGCGCAATTGTTCACTACCGTCCTTAGTAACCTTCTTTAAATAAGCAGACTCCGGCAACCCCTGAGCTGAATCTAATATTTCACCACCGCAAATGGAAGTCCCCCATAGCCCTACATTATAAGAATATTTCAATTTAGTAAAATCAGCAAAAAAACCATGCTTATTAAGATAATCAACTTCTTCCTGACGACTCAAAGCCTTATCACGGGTAAGAGTAATAATCTCGACTCCCGGAGCCATCACCAAGAAAGTCATATCAAAACGAACCTGATCATTTCCAGCACCCGTTGAGCCATGAGCAATAGCATCCGCTGCAATTTCATTAGTATAACGAGCAATAGCTAAAGCTTGGAAAATACGTTCTGAACTTACAGATATAGGATACGTTCCATTACGTAGAACATTACCATAAACCATAAACTTCAAACTTTTTTCATAATATTCCTGAGTAACATCCAATGTAATATATTTCGTTGCACCCAACTTATATGCATTTTCTTCATTCTTTTTTAGTTGTTCTTCGCTAAAACCTCCTGTATTAGCACATGCCGCATAAACTTCATAACCTTTTTCTTTAGCCAAATACATAACGGTATAAGAAGTATCCAACCCCCCACTAAAAGCAACTACAACTTTTTTTCTTTGTTCCATAAAAACTTATTCTTTATTATTTTCTTCATTTATCTGTTCAGGAATTTCACTTTTATGCCTTTCCGGATCATAAAGCATAGCCGTACATATACAGTAACGTCGTTCTGTCCTTACCAATACATCATGATTAACACAACCTTCGCACCCTTTCCAAAAAGCCTCATCGTCAGTAAGATCAGCAAAAGGAACAGGTACATATCCTAATTCAGTGTTTATTTTCATGACAGCTCCTCCGCTTGTCAAACCAAACAATTTTGCATGAGGCCAACGCAAACGACTCAAAGTAAAAGCTGCCTTTTTAATTCTTTTAGCTAAACCTTTACCCCGAAATTTTTCTACAACGATCAATCCCGAATTAGCTACGTATTGTTTATTCCCCCAACTCTCAATATAACAAAACCCGGCAAATTCCTCTCCTTTAAGAGCTATTATTGCTTTCCCTTCTTTCATCTTCTGTGCTAAATATTCATGAGTACGTTTAGCTATTCCCGTACCACGGACCTTAGCAGCTGCTGTAATAGTTTCCAGAATCTCGTCAACATAGACCTCATGAGAGGCGTCGGCTACCATTACTTCAATCTCTTCCATTTTAGATTATTAAATTTATTTATTTATTTAATGTTAGGTATTACAGAAGTAAGTGCTTGGATAACTTCAGCTTTTGTAATACCTTCACGGATAACCAACATAATTGTATCATCTCCTGCAATCGTTCCTATTATCTGATACAATTCTTGCATATCAATATCATAAGCCAAACTACTAGCATATCCGGGACGGGTTTTTATTACTGCCAAATTACCACTGAAACGAATAGAAACAAAGCCATTTGTCATTAGCATTTCACTGGCATTATGAACCTCTGTCGAGCGTTTGTACATAGTATTGTTCGGCAATACATATACATAATTACCATTCATTGAAGCAGCTTTAGCCACTTTCAATTGCTTAAGATCGCGAGAAAGAGTGGCTTGCGTCAAAACAAAACCCTCTTTGGCAAGTTCATTAAGAAGTTCTTCCTGTGAACCTATTTCCTTGCTCGAAATAATGATTTTGATAGAGTCTAAACGACTGTTTTTGTTCTTCATATTGTATAATTATTCTTATTTACACGGCAAAATTAGCAATAATATTCGAAAGATGTATAAAATATTCAAGAAATATTTCATTTTTATGCAAATTTACTCTTTCATATGTTTGAAAACATAATAAAACAAAATAAGCAGATAAAAAATCAAAATTGAAACTTATCTCTAAATATATAACTCTATCTTTGACAAAATAAAACTAATTTCTGTTTACTATGGAATGTACAAATTTTTTTGCAGTCGATCTCGGAGCAACAAGTGGAAGAACTATTCTCGGCACATTGTGCAATAGGAAAATAGAACTGAAAGAACTTACTCGCTTTCCAAATAATATAATTGAAACTGGGGGACATTTTTACTGGGATATTTTAGCCTTATATTATGAAATTATTAAAGGTTTAAAAATTGTAGCTCAGGACAAAATAAAGATTCAAAGTATAGGAATTGATACATGGGGAGTAGATTTTGCTCTTTTCGGTAAAGATGGAGCCTTACTACGCTCGCCATACAGTTATCGTGATCCACATACAGAAGATTCTCAGGAAGAATATTTCAAAAAAATTCCTAAAGAAGAAGTATATCACATTACAGGTATTCAATTTATGAATTTCAATTCTTTATTCCAACTTGATACCTTGCACCGAAATCAATGTTCCGCTCTTCAACTCGCCGACAAAATTCTCTTTATGCCAGATGCGTTAAGTTATATGCTTACAAATAAAATGGTAACGGAATATACTATTGCATCTACTTCTCAAATGTTGAACCCTCGCAGCAAACGTTTTGAAAAATCGCTTCTTGAAGCTGCTAATATAAACGAGAATCAATTCGCCAATTTTGTCTTTCCTGGTACTCAAATTGGAGTATTAACTCCAGAAATTCAAAAAATAACAGGATTGGGACAAGTCCCGGTGATTGCCGTCGCTGGTCATGACACAGCATCTGCAGTCGCAGCTGTTCCTACCCAAACATCTCATTTTGCATATTTAAGTTCCGGGACATGGAGCCTAATGGGTATCGAAGTAAAAGATGCCATTATTGATCAGCAAAGTTACGAAAAAAACTTTACGAACGAAGGTGGAATTGAAGGGACTACCCGTTTCTTAAAAAATATCTGCGGAATGTGGCTATTGGAACGTTGTCGCAAAGAATGGGAAACTACAGCTAATTATTCTTATGGAGAACTTATTGATGCAGCGTTAGCTGCTAAACCATTTCAAAGTCTAATCAATCCGGATGCTCCTTGCTTTGCAAATCCAAATTCTATGATAGATGCTATTTGTTATTATTGTAAGAAAACAGGACAACATGAACCTCAAAATTATGGAGAAATAACCCGTTGTATCTTTGACTCATTAGCGTTGAGATATAAACAAGTTATGGGTTACTTAAAAGATATGTCACCTTTTCCCATTGAAGTATTACACGTCATAGGTGGTGGTAGTAAAAATAATCTATTAAACCAGTTTACAAGTAACGCAGTGAATATGCCTGTTATTGCCGGTCCTTCTGAAGGTACTGCAATAGGA
>CAZKSK010000242.1:0-3894 GCA_964555225.1 uncultured Bacteroides sp. | reverse complement strand
TATTCAGACTATCTAATATTTATGCTTAAAGTTTATCCCCTCAGGTTTTCGGTATGATCCTTTAAATTACGCTCAATGTCTGTATCTTTAATGAATATTAAGCGGTTTTTATGCAATTGTGCTGCTAAATCATATTCGCGTTCTGTTGGCGAAACACCTTCTTTATCTTCATAACCATACATCGTACCATATGACTTCAGAAATCTTTAATTTGTTAACTAAAAGAATGAAATGAAAAAAAACAGATATAAAAAGGATTTTATTTCAAAAAACGATTAAAAATTGGGAAAGATACAGCTTACAGACTCATTAGAATTTATGTTATAATATCAAATATCACTAGATAGTTTATTCTTTTCTGTTAATAAAGAAATATAAAGAAGCCCGCATCCCCAAGTGCGGGTTCCTTTTTGGTTTTAAGGCATAGGCTGAAGGCCTTCCCATTTCACATTCCACTTGCCGTCTTTAGGGAACCCGGGATTGGTAACCGTACAACCATCCCAACCTGCACACATCATGGAAACTGCCAAAAGGAGTCCTCCGTTTCCGGGTAGATACATACGCAGGCGAGTCGTCCGGTAATTATTTCCGCTTGGCAACAGTAAATCATCACGGTTGTCCATCGTAATGGCACGTAAAGCTATTTCAGGCTGTAAAAGACGCGTTGCATTCATTGCCAAAGCCGGATAGTTCCAACTCCAGGAGCCTCCTTTCCAATCCCAATTTTCAACAGCTCGTTGAAGCGTTTTTTGCATAGAACCGATTTGAATTAACGGGGATTGAGGTAACATACCGTAGGCTAAAAGATTTTCGGAAGATGTTGCCGAAACATAGAAAGGATCATGATGAGGTTTAAAATCTTTTACAGAGGATTGAACGGAAGTTTTCGCCTCGTGAGGGCGCTGACCGTTGACAAATCCTCCCGCCGGCATTTCGGGTAATTTCTCAGCGGGAATGCCATTGGCAAAATCGGGAATTCCGGGTCCTTTTTCAGCAGGCAAATATATTCCGTCCGGACTGATTGCCAAAGGCGACAATTTGGATAGTATTTTATCCCACTCCGGATTGCGTTTCTCTCCCATTCTCTCCCGCCATTGTTGAGCCACATTCAAACCGAAATACCAATAGGCAAGTTCAAAGGCAGGATTAAGCGTGCTTTTTTCATTATAGGATTCGTTGGCAGCACAAGCACCCTGAATAACATATCGGTCCTTCACGGCATCGTAGGTTACAAAGGAAGCCATAAAGGCTGCCGTTTGTTCAACCATATCATAGTATTCGTGCAAAAATTCGGTCGATTTATGTGCACGATAGATAAGTTCGGCCATGTAGATAACGTGGGGTTGCTGCCAAATGATAAAAGAACCTACATCCGAAGGTGCTTCCATAGAAGACGGATCTGTCATTTTCATCCAGCGCACTCCATCAAATCCCTGACGTCTTGCAATCTCCCGTGCCAAAGGCATGGCTTTCTTATACCATTTCAATATATTCTCAAGAAGACCCGACTCATTCCAGATTCCATAATGTAAACAATGCCACATCACCATTTCCAAATGAAACTTACCGTACCATGTGTTATAAGTGAGCCCTGTTTCGGCAGGCGGATAATTCTGCGCTTCTTGAGAACGCAACAGATATTGCGAAAGGACAATACGCTTTTCCAGCAAAGGCGCACGGGAATCCGTACAATCGGAAAAGTCTATAACACCTGATGTCTTCCAGTATTTTTCCCAACATTGATTTGCCGATAAAACATTTACTTGATAGCCGGGTTGCTCCACAGCCGGTTTATTTTCATAAAAGCCGATATTGAAGTTCCACTTATCGTCAGATGGTGTCAGCATCAATCTGTTTTTCCCTGTTTTTGAAAGGCGTACGTGTCCGCTCCAGGTCACTTCCACATAATAGATTGTAGAATCTACCGTTCTACGGATAACTGCCCGGTGTGGAGCGGATAGTATAATATCCGTAGAATGCAGATCATCAGCCGTCCAGCACGAACCGTCATCGGCGGCTTCACCGGTCGGATAAGGGAAACGAATGACAACAGAAGGTTTGGCTTTGGAAAAAACAGAGGCTGTTATGATATCCCGATCTCCGTTACAAGCGGTAGTAACTGACACAGGAGTCCCGTTCCATAGAAAGCGGGAATGTAGTTCACCTTTCCACATATCGAGAGTCTGATCTACTTTGCTAATTTCTTTTACTGACATGCCTGCAAATCCTACATTACCCAAATGAAGTCTATGGGGGTTGGCACGAAACCATTCCGAAGCTTTCGCATTACGCTCAGGTCCCTTCGAAAACTGAACCGAATAAATTCCACGGGGATGGCCTGGTAGCGGATGATCCTCCAGAGTTTCCTCTCTCCGATATTTTTCCTTATTGATAAAACTATGCCAACACCATTCACTGTAAGTGCCGAGAGATAATCCGTCTTTATAATAATCCGTAAAAGTCTGCAATCCGGTTGCATCGGCAGTAAAAGCAAAACGACCATTGCCTACTGTCAGGGAATAAAGCGGGTTCACTTGAGAAACATGGGGATTGTTCCGAGTTACCAATGCATATCTGTCAATTCCGGTTGTAGCATGAATAAACAAATATTGGGTAACGACAATGAAAATCAAAAAAATCCGTTTTGTCATAATAATAAGAATTTGATTAACGGGACAAATAATTAATAAATGAAGTCATTCCATTCATGTATTCTTTTATGGAAATAACTTCCTTAGGAAGCGGAGCAGAAGAAAATCCGGGATTTTCTTTGGAAACACCGGGCAAACGACCGGGCAAATAATCTTTTTTCTTCAAAATATTCAAGAGACTGTCTACTTTTTGAATATCTACCGGTTTATTTCTATTCTTGCTGTGTATGAATTCGTCAAGTAGATTCCCAGAGAAAGAAGATCCTTCAAGAAAAGGAGAATCTTTGGTAGCTTCCTGCTTCGTAATGGAAGTCAGATGACTATACTCTTCTTTTAAAGATTTTAAATCAATGGCGCGAGTAGAGCTGTAATGTGGTATCAGATTGTGATAATCATAATCCACCCAATAATGTTTAGGATCATAATGCAGATACAAAGGCTTGTTAGTGCCTATTTCTACAAAAGTCGGACAAAGTATCTGTCCGTCACGTACTGTTTTCCCAAGTTGTTTTATCTGCTCGTCAGTATATTTGATAGACTCCAGGAATTCAAAAGCATCCGGAATTCTTGCCAGATACTTGGTATCACCTGTCCAACAGTAAAAACGCATCAGATTGCGACACATCTCGGCTGTTGCCGTTGCTGCATAACCCTGCGGCTCGAAATCACGGGCATGACCGGGACTGTAATTCAAATCCAACTTATGCTGCATCGCCCATCCGGCTTGAGGCTTTCCGCCCTGCAAGGCAAGTACGCAGGTCATGGCACGCTGAATGGGTTCCAATACGCGGTTTTCGCCAAGCAAGGTATAACAGGTAAGAAGGAAATTGATATTGTTGGTATGGACTCCGTCGTTAAATGTAATGAAAGAGGTATAATCTTCTTTTCCTCCCTTTACAAATTCATAATGAAGAGGATAACGTTGCGGCCATCCACCGATGGCATACTGGCTCTGAAGAACGAAATCGATGCATTTATCCACAGGAGTCTTGTACTTGGGATCCATCGTTTCAAGGTACATACGAATGAGAAACATACCTGCATCATAAGTAACGGAATCGTCGAAAGTACTGTTACCGTAATAATGCATATGTTCCTGTGCACAATGGATATAGCCGGCCCGAACTTTGTTATACCAATCCTTAAGGGATGTTTCTCCGGCAAAATCAATCATATAAGGCCATCCCCCGCAAGGTTGCTGTCCCCAGATCAAAGCATCGGCAGCGGCTTCGGCCGCCTTGAA
>CAZKSK010000241.1:0-3910 GCA_964555225.1 uncultured Bacteroides sp. | reverse complement strand
TATGCGGAGCTTTTGTTAAGTCCACCATGAAGACATCATTTGTGATGGTCTTTCCCATGGCTATAGGTAAGTCGTAGGTGTTCTCCTGAAATTTTTTACTGTTTAGGATGGATTCCATGGATACGATGTTCGGCCGTTTGTTCGGAACCTCTATTCCAATAGTTCCTTTTCCGGGGATAGGAGCAATGATACGAATTCCCAGTGCTTTCAGGCTTAAGGCGATATCATCTTCCAGATTTCTGATCTTACTGATCCTGATTCCTTCGGCCGGAGTGATTTCATAAAGAGTGATAGTAGGGCCCACCGTTGCTTTGATGGTACTGATCTCGATGCCGAAACTGCGCAATACATTAATAATTTTATCTTTGTTTGCGCTTTGTTCTTCCATATCCACAACAGGGTCGCTGTTTTCATATTTCTGTAACAGACTCAGAGGAGGAAAATGATAATTCTCCAAGTCGAGCTTCGGATTATACGGTTCAAGTTTAGGACCTTCGTAAACATCATCGGGAGCGGCCGTATCTACAGAGAAAATAGGTTCTGTTTTTGAATAATCCGTTTCACCTTTATCTTTTTCTCTGAACTTATCTTCCGTTATTTTTTCTGTTTCTTCTTTTTTATTGTTTTCATCAAGATTCTCGTTCTCTATTTTTTCTTCAATCTCTTCGTCCCGAGGAAAATCTACGGTTACAGGTTGTGGATCGTTTTTTTCCTCATTTGCCATAGGAGATTCCGTGACATTTTCAATATCACCGACTGATTCTGGAGAGTCTTCCTTATTCTTTTTGAATTTAATGGAAGGGTGAAGTGTTTTCCGAATAAGATGAATGGTTTCTGAACTGATATAGATGCAAAATAGAACTGCAATAATAAATAAGGAAAGGATCAGTCCGGGTTCACCGATTTGTGAAATGCACCATTGGCATATATTTGCACCATGTTGTCCTCCCGGATAAATGAAATTCGGAAATACGAAATCCAGTTTGTTTGTAAACAGATAAGCAAGCAGAATGGAACTCCAGATCATCAATACGGAACAGCCGATGAACCACTTCCATATTTTCAGTTTGTAGGTCTTCATCATTCTGAGTCCGAGGATAATCAAAAAGAGAGGAATGAAGTAAGAAGGAACGCCGAAGGAATCGTTGATGAAGAAATTCGCTACACGTGCTCCCTGTGCTCCCGCATAATTTCTGATATTGTTGTGCATCCCCAGATCATCGCCTGTGGGATGTTCCAATATACTCATATCCGAGCCTCCCGTAAAGAAAAAGGAAGTAAAAGCTAATATCATATATACGGAACATAACAAAAAAGTAAGCCCGATAATGAATTGAAAAGTTTCGCTTTTAAATATGTCAAGAAATCCGCCGGTCTTTACAACACTTTTTTCTACTTTTTTCTTAGCCATTCATTTATTTATATTGTTTCACATGCAAATGTAGCTGAAAAATGTAAAATATGAGTCTTTTTTCTCTCTTTTTTCTTACCTTTGCATTTCAATATTGATAGAAATGGAAAAAGAATCAAAATTGATATTTGACAGAAACGTAGTAGAGTTTGTGACAGTGGCGGCGGAGTATTGTTCTTTTCTTGAAAAAGGTCAGGGAATGAAACGATCTGGGTTCGTCGATACGATTCTCAAGATTTTGCCTCTGCTGTATATCAAAGCTTCCATGTTGCCTTTCGGTGAGATGGTGTCTGATGATGAATTGGAAGAATTTGTCACTGAAGACGCTTATGAGGCCATGCGTTCGGAATTAGCTGAAATTATGCGTGACAGGGATGACTATCTGGATGTTTTCGTGCAAGACATGGTCTATAGCGATACACCGATAAAGAGAGATATTTCCGAAGACTTGTCCGATATCTATCAGGATGTTAAAAATTTTGTTTCGGTTTTCAAATTGGGATTCAACGCAACCATGCATGATGCGGTGGTTATCTGTAAAAATAATTTTGAACAATATTGGGGCCAGACACTGGTTAACACAATGCGTGCTCTCCATGAAGTGAGGTATGATCATAATACTTCGGAAGAGGAAAGAGAGGATGAGGAATGATACAAATTAAAGCAAGTGTGGATAAAAAGGCTATAACCGTTATGCCCAGTGTTTCCTTTCAAGGGAGAATCGTAGTGGTTATTTCCGAATCCGAATGTGATAAGGCGGTGGCATTCTTGAGTACGCAGAAAATCGTAGGAATAGATACGGAAACGCGCCCTTCGTTTTCCAAGGGAAAGAGCTATAAAGTCTCACTCATACAGGTTTCCACGGAGGATACTTGTTTCCTTTTTCGTTTGAATTATATCGGTTTTCCGGATTCTCTCAGAGGGTTTCTGGAGAATGAAAAAATATTGAAGGTAGGACTTTCATTGAAGGATGATTTCAATGCAATGCATAAGCGGACGAGCTTGGCTCCTCATGGATTTATCGAGTTGCAAAAATATATGAAGGAATTCGGAGTGACTGATATGAGTTTGCAAAAGATCTATGCTTTGCTGTTTGGTGAAAAGATCAGTAAGAATCAGCGGTTGACCAATTGGGAGGCGGATGTGCTGTCAGATAAACAGAAGCAGTATGCTTCGATTGATGCCTGGGCTTGTCTACGGATTTATCGTTATGTGGAAGAGCGTAAGAAAGCTCGGGATTATGAATTGGTATATCCTGTTTCCTTAATAAAAACAGTTACAATAAACGAAGAGTCTTGAAAATTATATGGCATATAAAAAGATTTTTTTAAAATCAGGGAAAGAGGAATCGCTGAAGCGTTTCCATCCTTGGATATTTAGCGGAGCTATTCAGAAAACGGAAGATGGCTTGCAGGAAGGAGAAATAGTCGATGTTTACACGTCAAGGAATGAGTTCATAGCGATGGGACATTACCAGATAGGAAGCATCACGGTACGTGTACTTTCCTTTAAGCAGGAAAAGGTTACTCCGGTATTCTGGAAGAATAAACTCCAACAGGCTTTCGAAATGCGTAAAAGCATCGGTCTTACTACCGATCCTACAAATAATACATATCGTCTGGTACATGGTGAAGGTGATAATTTGCCGGGTCTTATTATAGATATCTATGGTAAGACGGCAGTGATGCAGGCACATTCGGTGGGCATGCATGTATGCCGTAAGGAGATAGCGGAAGCACTCTCCGAGGTGATGGATGGAATTATTGAGAATATTTATTATAAATCGGAGACCACCTTACCTTTTAAAGCGGATTTAGGACAAGAAAATGAATTTTTGAAAGGTGGAAGTAATGACAACATTGCTTTGGAATACGGATTGAAATTCCATGTAGACTGGCTCAAGGGTCAGAAAACGGGATTTTTTGTAGATCAGCGTGAAAATCGTCATCTTCTGGAAAAATATTCCAAGGACCGCAGTGTGTTGAATATGTTTTGTTATACCGGAGGTTTCTCTTTCTATGCAATGAGAGGAGGAGCCAAGCTGGTGCATTCGGTTGACAGTTCAGCCAAAGCCATCGATTTGACAAATAAGAACGTAGAACTTAATTTCCCGGGCGACACCCGCCATCAGGCTTATGTGGATGATGCCTTTAAGTTTCTTGATAACATGGGCGACCGGTATAATCTGATTATACTGGATCCTCCTGCTTTTGCCAAGCATAAGGATGCGTTGCGCAATGCGTTGCAAGGTTATCGCAAACTGAATGCCAAAGCTTTTGAAAAAATTATGCCGGGTGGAATTCTTTTTACGTTTTCATGTTCACAAGTCGTTTCCAAAGACCAGTTTCGTACCACTGTATTTACAGCAGCGGCTATGAGCGGAAGAAGTGTGCGTATACTTCATCAATTGACTCAACCGGCAGATCATCCTGTCAATATTTATCATCCCGAGGGAGAATATTTGAAGGGTTTGGTTTTATATGTCGAATAAGATCATTT
>CAZKSK010000240.1:0-3916 GCA_964555225.1 uncultured Bacteroides sp. | reverse complement strand
GCTTCATGGCCATAATTGGCACAGCTTACAGCCACATTGGCTTCTCCACCGCCGTAGACCACATCAAAGAAATCAGACTGTACAAAACGAGTGTTTCCCGGAGTGGACAATCTAAGCATGATTTCGCCTAATGTTACAATTTTTCCCATAACGAGTGATTTAAAATAATTCTTATTGTTATTTATACATTATATTATTCATATTGGGCACATGCTCATGTGTGCGCACACAAAAGTACAACAAATTTCTTTACTACCAAATAAAATGTAAGAGAATTACAATAAAAAGTTTTTTTTATGTGTTCGAACACGCATATTGCGAAAAATATTTGTATATTCGTGCTTTCAAATAATAAAAAAGAATAATGTGGTATGAGTGATATTATGTTACCCGAAAGAATCAGAATAAAAGATATTGCGGAATTGGCCCACGTGTCTGTAGGCACGGTGGACAGAGTGCTTCACGATCGCCCGGGTGTATCGGAAAGCAGTCGCCTGAGAGTGGAAGAAGTTCTGAACAAACTCGATTATCATCCCAACATGTATGCCAGCGCCTTGGCTTCCAATAAAAAATATCATTTTATATGTTTATTGCCTCTTCATTCACAAGGAGATTACTGGTGTGATGTAGAAAAAGGTATAAACGCAGCAGTTGTCGCTTTCAGTGATTTCCATATATCACTCGATTTCCGTTATTACGATCCATACGAAAGCAATTCTTTTACCAACGAAGGCAATACCATTCTGAACGAAAATCCTGATGCCGTGATGATGGCTCCTACCAGTGCTTCCATAACACAGATATTTACGGACAAGTTGCAGGAAGCTCTCATTCCGTTCGTATTTGTAGATTCCATCATTGAAGGGGCGTCTCCTCTAGCTTTTTACGGTCAAAAATCCATTCAAAGCGGATATTATGCCGCTAGTATACTGATGCTTCTATCGGAAGAGAAAAAACAAGTAGCCGTAATCCGACAGTTGAAAGAAGGAAAAGTTGGTTCCAATCAGCAGGAAAGCAGGGAAATAGGTTTCAGAAACTACATGAAGAAAAACTATCCCAACTGTAAAATTCTGGAATTGAATCTGAGAGCCAGATATCCCGAAATGGATGAATCGCTATTGGATAATTTCTTTTCCGAAAATCCCGATGTTCCCTGCGGTATCACTTTCAATTCGAAAGCATACATAATAGGAGAATATCTGGAAAGTCATCCACAAAAGAAATTCAAACTGGTAGGTTATGATTTATTGGAAAGAAACACAAGGTGCCTGAAAAAGAAATACATTTCTTTCCTGATAGCCCAGCAACCTTGGTTGCAAGGTTATTATGGAATAAAAACCATGTGTGAGCATCTTATTCTGAAAAAAGAAGTAAAACAAATAAACTTTATGCCTATTGACTTACTATCGGCTGATAATGTCGATTTCTATTTGAAAGCACAACAGTAAAATATCTTATCTTAATAATAATCAATCGAATGAATACGAAGTATCTGAAAATTAACACGGCGGATAACGTGGCCGTCGCTATCCGGGAAATAAAAAAAGGCGAACAAATCACGGTGAACGGGATCACTTTTACGACTCTTGATGATATTCCCGCAGGACATAAAATAGCTCTGAAAGACTTTTCCGAAGGAGAAAATGTGATAAAATACGGATATCCTATCGGTCATACAAAAATGGCCGTAAAAAAAGGTTCCTTTATGAACGAGCAGCACATCAAGACCAATCTGGCAGGATTGCTCGACTATACTTACAATCCGGTAGACGCCTCACTTGATATACCTCACGAAAACTTGACATTCAAAGGATTCCGTAGGAAGAACGGGGATGTAGGCGTCAGAAATGAAATATGGATAATTCCGACGGTAGGATGTGTAAACGGTATTGTAACTCAGCTGGCAGAAAGGCTCCGCAAGGAAACCGGCAGTGAAGGCGTGGATGCCATTGTAGGCTATACTCACAACTATGGATGTTCCCAATTGGGAGACGATCATGAAAATACAAAAAAAATATTACGCGATATGGTGCTCCATCCCAATGCAGGTGCTGTATTGGTTGTAGGACTGGGATGCGAAAACAATCAACCGGATATTTTCAAAGAATTCATCGGAAAATTCGATCCTCAAAGAGTTCGTTTTATGGTTACTCAAAAAGTACAGGACGAAATTGAAGAAGGTATGAGTATCTTACATGAACTCTACGATATTGCAAAGAAAGATGTTCGTGAAAATATTCCACTCAATGAATTACGGGTAGGTTTAAAGTGTGGAGGTTCCGACGGATTCTCGGGCATCACAGCCAATCCGTTATTGGGCTTGTTCTCGGATTTTCTTGTTGCACAAGGCGGTACAACCGTACTGACTGAAGTTCCTGAGATGTTCGGAGCGGAAACCATCTTGATGAATCGCTGCAAAACGCCTCAGCTTTTTGAAGAAACAGTAAAACTGATCAATGATTTTAAATCATACTTCCTATCGCATAACGAACCCGTCGGTGAAAATCCTTCACCCGGAAACAAAGCAGGAGGTATCTCTACGTTGGAAGAAAAGGCACTGGGATGCACACAGAAATGCGGAAAGAGTGCTGTATGCGGAGTGATGGGTTACGGAGATAGATTAAAAGAAAAAGGACTGAACCTGCTTTCTGCTCCGGGTAATGATTTGGTAGCATCTACAGCCCTTGCCTCCTGCGGATGTCACATCGTACTCTTCACAACAGGCAGAGGAACTCCTTTCGGCACATTCGTTCCAACCATGAAAATATCTACTAATTCGACTTTGGCAAAAAATAAACCTACATGGATCGATTTCAATGCAGGAGTTATTGTGGAAGATGAACCTATCATGGATACTTGTAAACGATTTATACAATATGTTATAAAAGTAGCAAGTGGCGAGTTGGTAAATAACGAAAAAAAAGACTATCGCGAAATAGCTATTTTCAAAAATGGAGTAACCTTATAAATATCTTTATGTCATAGAAAAGTCGACGAAACGGATGTTCGTCGGCTTTTTTTTTATTTATACTTTTAAATACACCTCTCTTTTGAAAAAAAATGTCAATTTTTTGATTTTATCTAACAATTTGTAAGTTCTTAGGGCACAAGTTGGAAATTTCATACTTAATATTAAGTATTTTTTTGCTTTATACTTTACAAAATGTAAGTAAACTATATTATCACATGGTTAAATAATGTTTATTACACACATATTTCACTCAAATATTTGTTGTAGAAAAATCTTTTTGATATTTTTGTATCGAGATGCAACGAATTCGGGAGTTCACTCGTCTAATACAATGAAGAGTGAAAACAAAATAAAATGTATAACTTAAAAATTTATAATTATGAAAGCAATTAAATTTTTCGCTATTTGCGCATTTGCAATGGTTTGTTCTTTAAATTTGAATGCTGCAGAACCACAACTAATTTACAACGATGTAGTAGAAAACGGTAAAGTTACCGGTAAAATGGTTTATACCATGGATGATAACCAAAATCTGGTCCCAGTGAACAAGTATGAATATACTTATGACGGAACAGTTATTGCCAGCAAAAAAGGTTTAAGCTGGAATGGATCTTCAAATAAATGGGAAAACCGCTTCTTACTAACCATAGATAACTCTACTAAAATGTGTACCTATGCTGTTTGGGTAAAGAAACAGAATAAATTCGTAAATACCCAGACTTTCGCTTTGGATAGCGATGTGGCTAAAACAATTCTGAAAGATAATAATTAATCAGATCTCTCTTAAATATTAAAAAATTGAAACATGATAAAATGCCCGGTCCAAAAAACCGGGCATTTTATTTATAAAGAAAAATTTTCTGACAGTTCATGCTACCCATTACAAGACAGGCATTTACAACGACAGTGAAAAAGGAATCTCGGCTGGGCATGTTTTCCTCCTCG
>CAZKSK010000239.1:0-3969 GCA_964555225.1 uncultured Bacteroides sp. | reverse complement strand
CCTGTACGGATGATATTCATCGTCAGATAGAAGGCCTTCAGACTGTCATTCCTGAAGATCCGAATATACCCTATGATATCAAAGATATTATTGAACCGATATTGGATAACAAGTATTTTCTTGAAGTAATGCCTTACTTTGCAAAAAATATAGTGATCGGTTTTGGTCGTTTGAATGGCCATTCCATAGGTATTATTGCTAACCAGCCAGCTTATCTGGCCGGCGTTCTCGACATTGATGCAAGTGACAAGGCGGCTCGCTTTATCCGTTTTTGTGATTGCTTCAATATTCCTTTAATAACATTTGAAGATGTTCCCGGCTTTTTACCGGGAACGATACAAGAACATAACGGGATTATCCGTCACGGTGCAAAAATAGTCTATGCATATGCAGAGGCTACGGTGCCTAAAATAACCTTGATTACCCGTAAGGCATATGGAGGAGCTTACATTGTAATGTCTAGCAAGCCAACGGGATCCGATATAAATTTGGCCTATCCTCAAGCAGAAATTGCAGTAATGGGTGCAGAAGGAGCCGTAAATATTCTTTATCGAAATTCCACCCCCGAAGAAAAGAAAAAAATAATTAAGGACTACGAAAATCAGTTTTCCAATCCCTATCGCGCTGCAGAACGAGGTTTAATTGATGAAATCATCATGCCTCGCGACACTCGCAAAAAATTAATTCTAGCATTGGATATGTGTCATAATAAGAATAAAAGTAATCCACCAAAAAAACACGGTAATATGCCGTTGTAATTATTCAATGTGTGTGTATCCCCGCAGAAGTGACTTCCCCGGGGATACTTTTACCAGATAAATACTAAAGAACTTAATCAAAATCAATATAACATCATAATAGAATGGAACTTCTTAAAAACTTATTTGAAGGATATCCCGACCTTTGGGGAGGTGGTGTCGCTCATTCCGTACTCATTCTGTCTCTAGTAATTGCTCTTGGAATCATATTAGGCAAAATAAAGGTAGCCGGTATATCACTCGGCGTTACCTGGATTCTTTTTATCGGTATTGTATTCGGACATTTCAATTTGAATCTGGACGAACATCTGCTTCACTTTTTAAAAGAATTTGGCCTAATCTTATTTGTTTATTCTATCGGTTTACAAGTCGGCCCCGGTTTTTTCTCAGCTTTTAAAAGAGGAGGATTTACATTGAATATGCTTGCTGTAGGAGCCATTTTTATTAGTGTAATCATTACTGTTATTTTGCATTTCACGACGGGTATTCCTATTACAACCATGGTAGGCATTCTATCCGGTGCTGTAACAAATACTCCCGGACTGGGTGCAGCTCAACAAGCTAATAGTGATTTAAACGGTATAGATGCACCTGAGATTGCGGTAGGATATACCGTAGCTTATCCTCTCGGTGTTGTTGGGGCTATTCTTTCTTTACTGGCATTGAAATATATCTTGCACATTAACACCACTAAAGAAGAAACCGATGCGGAAAAAGGTTTGGGACACTTACAAGAACTGACTGTACGTCCTATCACATTGGAAATAAAAAATGAAGCTATCAATGAAAAAACGATCAAGGAAATTCGTCCGTTGCTGAATCGTAACTTCGTTATTTCCCGCATTCGTCATCATAACGGAAATCAAGATGTGGAATTAGTAAATGCAGAAACGGTACTTCACTTGAATGATAAGATCCTTATCATTTCAAGTCCCATAGATATTGATGCAATAACAGCCTTCTTCGGTAAACAAATAGAAATGGAATGGGAACAGTTAAATAAAAATCTGATATCACGTCGTATCTTAATTACAAAACCCGAATTAAATGGAAAAATGCTTTCGCAACTAAAAATACGAAAAAATTTTGGAGCAAGCGTTACCCGTGTAAACCGATCAGGAGTAGATCTGGTGGCATCTCCACAACTACAGCTGCAAATGGGTGACCGAGTAACTGTTGTAGGCAGCGAACTGAATGTAAGTCATGCTGAAAAGATTTTGGGAAATTCATTAAAAAGATTGAATCATCCTAATCTTATTCCTATATTTATCGGCATAGCATTAGGCTGCATTCTAGGCAGTATTCCTTTTATGTTTCCCGGTATTCCGCAACCCGTCAAATTAGGATTAGCAGGAGGTCCGCTTATTGTTTCCATTCTTATAAGCCGCTTCGGTCCAAAATATAAAATGATTACATATACTACCATGAGTGCCAATCTAATGATTAGAGAAATAGGAATATCATTGTTTCTTGCTTGTGTAGGATTAGGAGCCGGGAATGGCTTTATAGAAAAAGTATTTAATGAAGGCGGATATATATGGATCGCATACGGAGCAATTATCACTGTACTACCATTATTATTGATGGGACTCTTCGGACGTTATATCTGCAAATTAAATTATTACACTCTAATCGGTGTATTATCCGGCGCAAATACAAATCCACCCGCCCTCGCCTATTCAAGTGAGCTGACATCTTGTGATGCTCCGGCAGTAGGATACGCGACCGTATATCCGCTTGCAATGTTTTTACGTGTACTCACGGCACAGATGCTTATCCTTTTATTAGGCTAAGCATCAACTGCCTAAAATCAAACTTATATATATAACTTACTATATAAAAATCTTTTAGAGTTTTACTTTGCACTTCTTTGCCTTCGATTCGTTTTGCAAACGATCCAAAGCTGTTACGACATACGTAAATTTCGATTTTCCGTTTTTATATGGAAGTTTCAAATATGTATTGTCGGTTATAATTAAGATTTTACTCGCATCATTCAAATTTACTTTCTCTCCTTTTGCAAAACGATAAACCACATATTTGCAAGCCTCATCCATTTCTTTTTTAAATTTTGGAGGAAACCAAATCATCACCAAACCATCTTCAGTCCAAAAATTTTTCAATTTACGGACTTTACCCGGTGCTTTATTGTCGATGAACGGAAACAAAGGCATTAATGCCGGATACTTATGATAATACCGACAAAGTATATCGCGATAACCTCCCGTATTATTGACCACCTCAATAGCCGGCCATTGACAACTCCCCTGAATGGTAGGGAAAGAACGTTGCAAACTTAATTTAGCCACAATCTGATTTACCTGAGGATTCTGCCTGTCCGGAGCCTTAGCCGTACGAGCCACATCTTGACCAATAAAAAGAGGACGATTATGAGCATGTAACGCCCACCAACGAACTAAAGTATCATAATCTGCTACCGGATTGCCTATCTCCCAATATATCTGTGGTATCAAATAATCTACCCAGCCTTTATCTACCCACAACATTACATCTGCATAAAGATCATCATAATTTTGCAGACCATTTGTATCACTTCCATGAGGATCATTCTTTTTATTTCGATAAATTCCAAAAGGAGAAACGCCGAATTTCACCCATGGTTTTGTATTACGGATTGTATTATGAAGATCAAATATCAATTGATTCACATTATTACGTCTCCAATTACCACGATCGCGGAAACCGGCTCCATAAGCGGCAAAACTTGCATCATCAGGAATTGGTACACCATTTTCCGGATACGGATAAAAATAATCGTCTATATGAATCCCATCTACATCATAATGCATCAATATATCCTTTACGACCTTACAAATGTATTGTCGATTTTCAGGCAATCCCGGATCAAATAATATAAGCCCCTGATATTGAAAAAAACGATCTGGATTCAGTTTATAAGGATGATTAGCAGCAAGAGCTACAGTTCCTTTTGTTTTAGCTCTATACGGATTAATCCAAGCATGCAATTCCATATTACGTTTATGACATTCATCAATCATGAATTGCAAAGGATCCCAAAAAGGAGAAGGGGGAACACCTTGCACACCTGTCAAAAACCGACTCCAGGGTTCATAGGAAGATTTATAAAAAGCATCGGCTTCGGGACGTACTTGAAACATAATAGCATTTATTCCTGCTCCTTGCAAACTATTAAGTTGTTCTATCAAAGTTTTTTGCATTTGCTGGGTTG
>CAZKSK010000238.1:0-3995 GCA_964555225.1 uncultured Bacteroides sp. | reverse complement strand
GTTTAAAGATAAATATTTTAAATACAATAGATTCTTTGACAGAAACAATTCTTTATGCCATATTATTTGTTGTTATTGTTGTCTTTTCTTTTCTGGGTAGATGGAGGGCTACTGTCATTATTTGTATCACTATTCCAATGTCATTGATAGCCTCATTTATTTACCTATATGCAACAGGAGGGTCTTTGAATATGATTTCTCTTTCTTGTCTCTCTATAGCAATTGGTAATGTGGTGGATGATGCGATAGTGGTCTTGGAGAATGTAACGACTCACATAGAGCGGGGATCGGATCCGAAACAAGCAGCTATTCATGGAACTAACGAGGTTGCCATTTCTGTTATTGCTTCTACTTTGACAATGATTGCCGTATTCTTCCCTTTGACTATGGTGACGGGAATGTCAGGTGTGCTTTTCAAACAGTTGGGATGGATGATGTGTATTATTATGACAATTTCAACTTTGAGTGCGTTGAGTCTTACTCCGATGCTTTGTTCCCGTTTGCTTAAACTCCAGAAGAAACAAAACAAGTTATTTGTTAAGTTTTATTCTCCAATAAGAAAAGCTCTTGACGGTTTGGATAACTGGTATGCAAAAAAGATAAATTGGGCTGTACGTAATCGTCTTAAGGTTTTAATTGGTTGTTTTGCTTTATTTGCCATCAGTTTACTTTGCTTGAAAAGTATTAAAAGCGAATTTTTCCCTGCTAATGATAATGGTCGTATAGGGGCAACAGTTGAATTACCTATTGGGACACGTGTGGAAAAAGCTGAAGCGATTGCTCAAAAATTATCTCGTATTTGGAAGAAACGTTATGGAGACGATATTCGTACAATTAATTTCCGAGTAGGTCAGGCTGGAGATGATGATACTTATTCTTCTTTATCCGATAACGGTTCTCATATTATATCGTTTAATATCAATATGGTGCCTTCAAATAAACGATCTATTGGTCTAACTGAGGTTTGTGACGAGATGCGTGCTGATTGTAAGGAAATGCCCGAAATATCTAAGTCAGTTATTTTAATGGGTGGTATGAAAAGTTCTATGGGAGGTCAAAGTACAGCGACATTTGAAGTTTACGGATACGACTTTGGTGCAACCGATAAAGTAGCAAGTGAGCTGAAAAGACAATTATCAGAAACGGAAGGGATTAGTCAGGTTAGTATTAGTCGAAGTGATTATCAACCTGAGTATCAAGTGGATTTTGATAGAGAGAAATTAGCTCTGAACGGATTAAATCTTACAACAGCTGCAAATTATTTGCGCAACCGAATTAATGGTTCTACTGCAAGTCAATATCGTGAGGATGGAGAAGAGTATGATATTCGTGTGCGTTATGAACCCATAGATCGTACTAGTATAGAAGATCTAGAAAATATCGTGATATATAATTCTCAAGGTAAAGGTATTCGTGTAAAAGATTTAGGAAAGGTAGTGCAAAGAGATGTTCCACCAACCATAGAGAGAAAGGACCGTGAGCGTTTGGTAACTGTCGATGCCGTATTGAAGGACGGATATGCGCTTAGTGATGGCGTTTCAGCCGGAGAGAAAATTATCAGTAAAATGAGTTTACCAACCGGAGTTCATGTGGAAGTTGCCGGTTCTTATCAGGATCAGCAAGATTCTAATCGTGATTTGGGCACTTTGGCAATTTTGATTGTTATTCTTGTGTTTATCGTGATGGCGGCTCAGTTTGAGTCCTTGACATATCCATTTATCATTATGTTTTCTATACCATTTGCTTTTAGTGGTATTATTTTAATTTTGGCATTGACAGGTACACATCTGAATATCATGTCTATGTTGGGAGGTATTATGTTGATTGGTATTGTTGTGAAAAATGGAATTGTGCTCATTGATTATACACAGTTAATGCGTGAACGAGGTATGGGCTTGATTCGTTCGGCTGTAGTAGCTGGTAGAAGTCGTCTTCGTCCGGTATTGATGACTACTTTAACTACTATTTTAGGAATGGTACCTATGGCCATAGGAGGTGGAGTTGGTTCTGAGATGTGGCGTCCTTTGGGTATTGCTGTTATCGGGGGGTTGACTGTTTCTACTATTCTTACTTTAATATATGTGCCTACCATGTTTTGTATTTTTGGTGGTAATGGTATTAAGCTTGGTCGCCGGAGAATGCGTCGTGAGAGAGAATTGAATGAATATTATCAAGTTCATAAGTCAGATATGATTCACGATAAGTTGCATAAAACGAGTAAATAACGATTTAAATAATAATAAAGATATGAAATCAGTTATGATAACTTATGATCAGGCGTTCCATGATCAAATTGTAGATTTATTGACACATATGAATTGCCGAGGTTACAGTTGTTGGGAACAAGTTCAAGGAAGAGGTACAAAAAGCGGAGATCCTCATTTAGGTTCGCATGCATGGCCATCTATGTGTTCTGCAATCATGGCAGTAGTAACCGATGAAAAAGTAGATCCGTTACTTAAAGCACTTCATCAAATGGATCAGGAGACCGAAATGCTAGGGCTTCGTGCTTTTGTTTGGAATGTGGAAAAAACGATTTAGAATTTAATAATTTGTTTGTTATAGCCTCCTGTTTTTTAAGCAGGAGGTTTTTTATTATGGAAAGGATTAAGTAATATAATTTTGAGAAATAAATCAATTGTTTCTGATAATAATATTGTTTTATTTGGATATATAAAAGAACCGGGACGAAATTTTTCTTCGTCCCGGTGGGTTGTACATAGTTTATGTTTTCAGATTCTATTGTTAGTAACTTGTGTTTTTTATTTTGGTAAATTAAAAGCTTTCGATAAATCAGACATCCATTCGTCTTTCATTCCTTCGGGTTCGAATCCCATATTTTTAGCTGCTTCGTAGATTAAGGCAGACTTGGTAAGCACATCTACTTGATCAAAAGCTGCAAGAATATCTACATCAACAGCACATACCCCGTGTTTTTCCCATAGGACCACATCATAATCATCCAGCTCTTTTAATGTAGCATCAGCTAATTCTACTGTACTTGGCATTTTATAAGGGATAATTCCTAAACCACGGGGACAGAATGCTTTTGTTTCAGGGATCATACTCCACAACATGTGGGTTAATACATCTTTTTTTAGAAAATCAGGATTATGACTCATGGCAACCAATTCAATGGGATGGGTGTGAAGAGAGGCCTTATAATTACTTCCTTTTCCGATAAGATAATTATGCATAGCTAGATGCGAACTGATTTCTGAAGTGGGTTTTACCGGATTGTCTGCAATTATCTCGTAATGTTCACAATCATCACAGATGCGAATAAAGGCTCCATTATCCATTGGCCAGCGAGCCAAATCACGCATACGTTTATTTGTTCCCTTGCAGAAGAAAAAACAGTCTTTGATATTAGATAATTTTACACCAAATGATGTTTTGGGTCCAATAGCAGGCATTTGTTTAATTTCATCGTCAATCAGGTCAGTAACATTTACTACGATATTACCTCCATTGCGCTCAGCCCATCCTTTTTGCCAAAGATATCCGGCAACTTCTGCTACTTTATCAACTTCTTTTTTCAAGGCTGACCGTCCGTCTAATATAGATTTCATAATTTATTTTTTAATATATTATTTTAATAATTGTGGAAGAAAAGAGGATACAATTAATATAACCAAGCCCATGATAAGTACAGTAATGGTTTTTTTTGTACAACCTTTCCATTCCTTAAGGATAATACCCCATACATTCGAAAATGTAACATTGAGTGACATGAGGATACACCATGAAAATGTAAGTAGAACAGGTGAACTGGCAAGGAATCCTTTACCTAAACTTAGTCCGAAAAACTGGCTGTACCAAAGAATTCCGGCGAGAGCACAGAATAGGATATTATTGATGTAAAGAGATGTTTTTCCGTAATCGGCCCAAGTCTTATTTTTCTGGTTTTGATAAAAACAGTAAATAGCGTTAGTTACGAAACCACCTAAAGTAACCATAAAGGTTGCAGGTAATGTTTTATATATGTCTTGAGT
>CAZKSK010000237.1:0-4026 GCA_964555225.1 uncultured Bacteroides sp. | reverse complement strand
GAAGAAGAAATGTAACTAAAATGTTGATTTTACGTTTATTTTAGGTTTAATTTTTGAATCTTTCATTTATTTTTTCTACTTTTATAGTATATATGAGAAAGATAAAGAGAAAATGATTTTTTTCGATGAAAAGGATGAAAAATACAAAAACAATATTTTGTGACAGAATTGTGACAGTTGAAAATGACTGATTTTACTGAATATTACATAAATTTGAATCTTTAGACTGGTTTAAATATGAAAAGTTTACTTTTATCGCGAGGGATTACTTTGTCTCTCATACTATGGGGAGGTCTGGCGGTTTCCTGTTCGGACTCGAAAAAAGAAAAGAAAGAAACGATAGAGACGGTGCTGCCCGTGCGTGACAGCGAAGTGACTACACAGGTATTGAAAAAAACTGCGTTTTATCATGAGCTGGTGAGCAACGGAAAAGTGAAAGCCGGGCGTTATGCTGACTTGACATTTGGCTCTGTACAGCCCATAGCGCATATCTTTGTAAAAAATGGAATGCATGTGCGTCGGGGACAGAAATTGGCAGAACTGGATCTTTTCAAACTTCGAAATGCGGTAGAACAGGTTAAGAGTAGTATGGAACAGGCTAAGCTGGAAATGCAGGATGTACTGATAGGCCAGGGCTTCAATCCTGAAAAGTCGAAGAATATTCCGGCGGATGTGATGAAATTGGCAGGAGTGAAGAGCGGATATGAACAGAGTAAAGCACAATATGAGTTGGCCGTGTATGAAATGAATCATGCGGTACTGACAGCTCCTTTCGACGGTGTAGTGGCCAATCTGTTCAGTCAACCTTTTACGATGGCGTCTACTACAGAAGCTTTTTGCCGGATCATCAACGAATCGGAGATGGAGGTGGATTTCAAGGTATTGGAAAATGAACTGTCGCTTATTAAAACAGGGGATAAAGTAGTGGTGGCTCCTTTCTCTTCTTCGGGGGGCGAAACAAGTGGCGTGGTAGTTGAGATTAATCCGCTGGTGGATGAAAACGGAATGGTGAGCGTAAAGGCGCGGTTACGGAGTAACGGCAAATTCTTCGACGGAATGAATGTAAGGGTAAGTGTACGTCGTTCTATTAAGAATGTATTGGTCATACCCAAGAGTGCAGTGGTGCTGAGGTCCGGAAAACAGGTGGTTTTTACTCTGAAGGATGGAAAGGCGATGTGGAATTATGTAACTACGGGATTGGAAAATATGGATTCTTATATTGTAAATGAGCGACAAGATGGGAATTCGACGGATGGATTAAGTGTAGGTGATGTGGTTATTGTGACGGGAAATGTAAATTTGGCGCATGAGAGTCCGGTAAAAGTAATCTCAACCAAGAAAGACTAGGGGCTATGGTTAAGTTTTTATTGAAACGGCCTATAGCGGTCATCATGGCTTTTACCGCCTGTTTGATAGTGGCTTTGGTCACGTATTTCACTTTACCTGTATCTTTGTTGCCGGATATTGCTATTCCACAGATTACCGTGCAGGTGACGGGTGATAATATTTCGGCACGAGAACTGGAGAATACGATGGTACAGCCGGTACGCCGACAACTGATGCAGGTGAGCGGATTGAAGGATATCCATAGTGAGGTACGTGACGGGACCGGTAATATCTATTTGAGTTTTGAATTCGGTACCAACACCGATTTGGCTTTTATCGAGGTAAATGAGAAAATCGATGCGGCCATGAATAGTTTGCCTAAAGAGGCTTCCAGACCGAAAGCCATTAAAGCGACGGCAACGGATATTCCCGTATTTTATTTGAATCTGACTTTAAAGCAGGATCGTCCTTATAAGGAAACGAATGAGGCTCGTTTTCTGGAGATGTGCGAATTTGCAGATAATGTGATTAAAAGGCGCATTGAGCAGTTACCGGAAGTGGCAATGGCGGATATTACGGGTGTTCCCGGTAGAGAAATAAGAATTATTCCGGATGCACGGAAAATGGATAATCTTCATCTTTCTTTGACGGATATTTCAACGGCATTGACACAGAATAATGTGGAACCGGGAAGCATGAGCGTACGTGACGGATATTATGAATATGTGATCCGGTTTAATAACCAGCTGCGAACTCTTGATGATGTGGAAAATATTTATTTGAAGAAAGAAGGGAAGCTTTTCCGGCTGAAAGATTTTTGTAAGGTGATGCTTACTGCCAAATCCGAGCGAGGACGGGCCCTGTATGACGGAAAACGCGCAGTGACACTTGCTATCATCAAACAGGCTGACGGCAATATGGACCAGCTGAAAAAAGAGGTTGACGAATCGATTGCATATTTTTCTACGCTATATCCCGATATAGAGTTTCATATTAATCGGAACCAGACTGAACTGCTGGATTATACAATAACGAATTTGGAGCAGAACTTGTTATTGGGAATGTTACTTATCTTTCTGCTTGCTTTTCTGATGATGGGGGATTTCAAATCACCTTTTATTATCAGTATTTGTATTCTGGTAAGTGTGATTATCACGTTCTTCTTCTTTTATCTGTTTCATGTATCGCTGAATATCGTATCTCTGTCGGGTTTGATTCTGGCGGTGGGAATGATGATAGATAATGCGATTATCGTGACGGAAAATATATCACAGTATCGTTCTAAAGGTTATTTTCTGAATCGTGCCTGCGCATGCGGAACTACGGAGATGATTACTCCGATGCTAAGTTCCATGCTGACTACCGTGGCCGTATTTATTCCATTGGTTTTTATGAGCGGAATAGCCGGTGCCATCTTTTATGATCAGGCTTTTGCCGTAACTGCCGGTTTATTGGTTTCTTATTTTGTAGGGATTCTGTTGCTTCCGGTGGTTTACCGTGAATTCTACAGAATGCATCTTCGTAGAGGAGGAAAGATCTATAAAAAGAATGACGGTACGGCATGGCTCAATCGTTTTTATGATAGTGGAATCGGTTTGGTTTTTGCCCATAAACGAATTGCATGGGTATTTATTTTGTTGTCATTGCCGCTCTGTTTTGTTTTTTATCAGTGGATAGAAAAAGAGCGGATGCCGAAGATAGATCATAATGAAATCATGGCTCGTATTGAATGGAACGAGAATATTTATATCGGCGAGAATAATAGACGGGTAGATGAATTATTAATCGCTATGAAAGATGTGGTAACGGAACATGCGGCATCAATAGGCGAACAGGATTATTTATTAAATAGTGGGGACAACAGTTCCATGACGGAAGCTGAACTGTATTTGAAAGTTAAAAGCAGTAAAGCCGTAAAGAAACTGCAAAACAGGTTGACCGATTGGTTGCATGAACATTATCCGTTAGCAGTGGTAACTTGTTCGCCTCCCGAAACGGTGTTTGAAAAATTGTTTACTTCTTCCGATCCTGATGTGGTGGCGGAAATACAAACCAAAAACAGAATGCGCCAGCCGACTTCGGATGAATTGAGGCGGATGGTTTCCCAAGTGAGTGGACAAACGGGTTCTAAAATGGCTGAGATAACTTTCCTGCGACAGTTGAATATTCAGATACATAAGGAAAAACTACTGCTATATGGAGTTACTTATTCCGATTTGGAACAGGCTTTGCGTTCTGCTTTCAAAGGAAATAAAATCAGTACGCTCCGTTCTTATCAGCAATATCTTCCCATACGTCTGGAAGATGAAGGACGGACTGTGGAACAAATTTTGCAGGAAACGATGGTGCCTGTGAAAGACAATAACTTCGTTCCGCTCTATGAACTGGTTTCGGTGATGCCTTCCGAGGATTTGAAAACCATAGTGGCAGGTAAGAACGGTGAATACATTCCTTTCGATTTTTATGATGTGAAGAAACCCGGCAAGTTAATGAAGGATGTGAGAAGTGCGGTGGACAAGATGCCGGGTTGGGAAGTGACTTTCGACGGCAGTTATTTCTCGAACAGAAAACTGATGGGCGAGATGGCTGTTATTCTGCTGGTATCTGTGCTGTTGATGTATTTCATTCTGGCCGCACAGTTCGAAAGTTTTCTGCAACCGCTTATTGTACTGGCCGAGCTACCTATTGATATAGCGTTTA
>CAZKSK010000236.1:0-4036 GCA_964555225.1 uncultured Bacteroides sp. | reverse complement strand
AGCTCTCGCTCTATACCAATTCTGGAATGAAAATAGGATTAAGTTCAATCCTGAATTCTGTGAGGCAATCATTTCAGGGAGTGGTCAAAACAGCTCTTTTCGAATAAAACCTGAACAAATTGTCACAGGAGGAGACCTAAAAGGGAATCCAGCAAATCAACGTCTCGTCATACATATTATACCAAAACCTGGAATTATTGAAGCAAGCAAATTAAATAAACCATGAAATATCATTTAATCATATTAAATGTTTTTTTGATACTAATTGTTTCCTTTTCGTCGTGCGAACGGAAATCAGGTCGCAGAAATGTTCAATCATATCAAAAAAATATGCCAGTTGAACAAAGGCGACCGACATCAATAAAATCATCAAGAAAGACTACAATAAAAATGACAAAGCGCAGTGGTGTTTATTTTATTCCATGCAAAATTAATGGAAGCGAAATGGAATTCATATTTGATACCGGAGCCTCTGATATTACAATGTCGTTAACAGAAGCTACATTCTTGTACAAACAAGGAACTTTAACTGATGATGATTTTATTGGTACTCAACAGTATCAAATAGCAAATGGCGAAATAGAAGAAGGTACAGTTGTGAAACTGAAAACTGTAGAAATTGGAAATCGCACTTTATATAATGTGCAAGCTTCAATCGTTCATAATTTACAAGCTCCCCTATTATTAGGGCAATCTGCTTTAAATAAATTCGGTAAAATATCGATTGATTATAATAATGGTGAAATCACATTTGAATAATGAGATACAATGAGAAAACTAATTCACATATTTTTAATCTTAGCTCTTTTATCATCATGTGAGCGAAAATCAGGAAGTGGAAACATCAATCAAAACGGTAATGCTGTTGATAAGTCCATAAAAATTACAAAAGAAGTTGAGCCTAATAATGATATAGAAGAAAATGAAAGTCCTTATGATTACCATATAAAAGTTATTAGTATAACAGATGGAGATACGTTTAAGGGTTTGACGAAAGAGGAAAAAATTGAAATTAGATATCGTATTTACGGAATAGATGCACCAGAGAAGAAACAAGATTTTGGCGCAAAATCAAAGGATTACTTATCGGAATTGATTGCTGGAAAAACAGTTGGTATTAAAACAGATTCACAAGACGGCTACGGGAGATACATTGTGTGGGTTTATACGCCAGATGGGAAAGATGTTTCTGCTGAAATGCTAAAAGCCGGTATGGCATGGCACTATAAAGAATATGATAGCTCAGAACTTTATGAAACATTAGAAATTAAAGCGAAAAAGAAAAAAACAGGATTATGGGTCGATAAAGCTCCAGTCGCTCCTTGGGATTTTAGAAGGAATTAATTCACTGAAACTTAAACTCAAACTTTATCTGAAATCGTTTATGAATCAATTTGAACAAATAGCGTTAATCTCAATATTAGCCGTAATAATAATAGTGTTGCTGATAGGCTTTGTTCAATTAAAACAGAGAGAATTAAAAAAGAAAAGGAAACAAAAACTACGTTTTAAAAGAGGAAATGAACTTGAAGTCCAAGCCAAATCTTTTATTGAAAGCAAAGGATTTCGAATTTTAAATATACAAGCTCCTTTTTTTCATAACTATAAAGTAAATGGAGAATCTCGCAGTTCTAAACTAATAGTTGACTATATCGCTGAAAAAAATGGGAAGAAATATATCATTGAAGTAAAATCGGGCAAATCTGCTATTTCAATTACGGATAAAAATTCAAGACGTCAACTTCTTGAATATGATTTTGTAATTGAGAATGATGGTATTGTTCTGCTAGACATGGAAAACAGAAATATGCAAGTGGTTAAATTTCAATCCAAAGCAGAGAAAAAAGATTATTTAATGCTTAAAGCCCTCGTGATTACGGCAGGAATTGCTATTCTTCTTCCCTTTTGGTCTATCAAGATTATTGTCTTATTGTTATTAATCATAGTCTGGCTCTATCCAAATAATTCCAAAAAAATAATTTCAAAAGTAACGAGCAGATTTTTAAACAATTAAATACATTGAAAAGTATTTATCTTCAAAGAAATTGGAATATGAAAAATATTAATACCAGCCCACACAGCCAAGCACAATTGCAATTCGCACGAGCCAACACACAGACCAAAAATTGCAATAGAGCTTGCCTGTTTTCCATCGCTTTTTTGCCGACCCGAAAAACAAAATCAGGTCAGTGCTAAACTTGAAAATGAAGAAATTCTATGAAAGGAAATTAAAACCCAGCAGGTAACAAACTGTATATGTCATAGCCGGTTTTGTAGGTAATTGTAGGTTCACCACCCGCATTTACTTTATCTCGGTTTGACAGGAAAGTAGCCCGCAATCGGCTACGCCACATACAGGTGACCGTTAGCGAAAATACTAAAACTGAAAAAAAATTGGTGAATTAAAATTTAAAACCGAAATAATGAAAGTAAAAAGATTAATTTGTGAAAATCTATATGGTTTTATCAATAAAACTATTGACTTTAAAGAAAGTATAAATCTTTTAGTCGGAATTAATGGTTCGGGAAAAACTAGCATTTTAAATATTTTACATTGGCTGACAAAACCATCTTTTCCCGATTTGGCTGTTACTGAGTTTAGTCAACTTATTCTTGATTTTACATACAAAAATGATGATTATCAACTGAGAGCAACTCAAGACGAAGTTGAAGTAAGATTACATTTAAAAAACATTTCCAAAGACCGTGAATTTGAATCTATTCAGGCGACCTTCCATATACATCCTTCTCGAATTTCAAGAAACGAGAAATTAAAAGCTGAATTTCGAGAAAAATATATTGGACTGGGACCTGAAAAACATGAAGTTGTAACGTGGAGCTTTATCTTCGACACATTGCCAATGCCCATAGTTATTGGACTTGACAGGTTTTTACAGGATAAAAATGACAATGAACGAAAAAGAAATCCAAGAGGATTTTCTGAAAAAAGGAATCCAATTGATAATGTAAAAGAAATTGCCAATCGAGAATATAGTATGTATAGTAGTAGAATGCTAACATTAAATTCTGACATGAATGAAAAAATTATGTTGGCTCCATTCAATAAAGTTTATAAACAAGACCAACTTAATGAATTAATGGGAAAACCTATAATTACAAAAAAGCAACTTACAGATTTGGAACGTAAAATCACCAAGTATTTTGAGGAATCTGTTTTTTCAAATAGATATAGGTCAAAAAAAGAAATTGATTCCAGGCATTTAATTAAAGATTATTTTAAAGAACTAAAATCCATTTTAACAGAAGAAATTAAAGATAGTTTACCCTTAGTTTACTTAATGAATATTAGTCAAATCATGAATATCAATATGCTAATGACAGAATTTGATATGTTTGAAAAACGTTCTAAAATTTATTATAAAAAAATTGAAGCCTATTTATCTACGCTTAATGGATTCTTTAAAGATTCATCAAAAGAAATTATTTTCAAGAAAGATATTGGTGAATTAAAATTTAATATTCTTGATAAAAACGGAAATATAATTGAAGAAAACAGAGATATAGAAACTTTATCTTCTGGAGAAAAACAGATATTAACTCTTTTCACTTACTTAAGTTTTAATACACAAAGTGGAAATTTATTTATTATCGATGAACCCGAACTTTCATTACATCCAAAATGGCTAGAAGATTTCCTTCCCAATGTTGAAAAACTTATGCCTAAAAACGCGCAACTTTTGATTGCTACGCATTCTCCAATAATTGTAGGCAAAAAGAAAGAATATTGTACAGTATTACTCCCCTATAACAACTAAATTATGATAACAGTAGACGAAAGTTTCCCCAGTTTTCCAGAATCTTATTTATATGGGCAAGATATTTTTTGGGAGCAATTTAATGAAATAAGCTTTTATATAGAAGACACAGAGTTGGAAGAACTCTATCATCAAATTCTCAGAAAGATTTTCCCAAATATTAGTATTGAAAAAATCTTTCCCCTTAATGGCAAACAAAATGTTATAGATTGTGCAAAAGAATACGAAGGCGTCAGAAATAGGATATTCATTGTTGATAA
>CAZKSK010000235.1:0-4091 GCA_964555225.1 uncultured Bacteroides sp. | reverse complement strand
GTATGCTGGCCCACGCCGCAACCTTCCAGGGACGTCATGTGATAAACCATATTACAGGTGAAACGGACAAGATTCACTTAAACATTGTTCCCGCAGCTGTATTTACATCTCCCGAAGCCTCCATGGTGGGACTTACGGAAGAGCAATGCAAAACACAAGGTCTTGCGTTTAAGAGTAAGAAATCTTTATTCCGTGCCAATGGAAAGGCTTTGAGTATGAATGAAACCGACGGTCTTTGCAAAATTATAGCCGGAGAAGACGGGAAAATACTCGGTTGCCATATGTTCGGAGCACATTCGGCCGATCTTATTCAGGAAATCACGGCTTTAATGAATATGAACGCAACGGTAAACGATTTGCAAAACATGATTCATGCCCATCCTACTTTAGGTGAAGTAATACAAGAAACGGCAAGAGCTTTTTAAGGATCAATACAACTAATCATAGATAAAGGGAACATCGGTAATTTGCTGATGCTCCCTTTTTCAATTTTCAAACGAAACCGGTAAAACATTTCCATATCAGAGCCTCGAATGATTTCGCTCCAAGATTATTCAAAAAATAAATTGTTATTAAATAAGTATATCTTTGAAAAGATATAACTATCGTTTTTCAAAGATATACTTGTTTTTTACCTGACTATTCAATCAACAGTGTACAATCAGTAATTCCTTCCCTATTAAAAAGGAACAGTCGGAATGGTGTTCTTCATCCAATAAATATCTCCATTCAAATAATAAAATATATATTTCCCATCAGGAGAAATATCCATATCACTGTTATCTTTCTCGTTGTTGAATTTCGGACCTAAATTCTTCGGAGCAGTCCATGTCCCGTCATTATTCTTAAAAGTAATGTATTGATCATATCCACCAAGTCCACCCGGACGATTGGATGCATATATTATATAAGATCCGTCATTACCGATGAAAGGATCTACGTCACTATATTTACTATCTACAGGTATTCCCGCACTTTTCGGTTGAGAACATCCTTTTGAAGAACATTTGGAAAAATAAATATCCCCTGAATTCTTTTTGGCATCCCAATAACAGAAACAAAGCAATCCGTCTTTTGTAAGAGACGGATGAAATTCCCATATACTGTCTCCGGGGAAATCGATCATCTTTACAAGTTGTGACCATCCCTCTTTTATTTTTTTCACCCTCCATAAACTATAATCGCTTATATTCGATTTTCCTTTACTAGTTGAGAAATACAAATATTTCCCGTCAGATGAAAAAGCGGGTTCGGTGGTCCAACAATCTTTTGAGAATTGAGCGATATCAGGTTGTGACCATACATTTTCAGACTTGACCATATGCATAATCTTAGTCTTTGGCCATTCACCTCTGACGAAGAAAACCTCATCGCCATTGGGAGAAATAGCCAATGCTCCTTCTTTTGTATCACTTTTAGATATAATCCCGGGAGCAAAAATTCGGGCCGAATCCGTTGGAGTAGTTTGTCCTAAATAATCAAACAAATTCTGAGAAAACAGATTTTGATTAATCATAACTAGTAAGATTGCAAGAAAATTGATTTTTGTTCTCATATGTGTTACTATTAAAATTAAACAAAGCATACTTCATTGCAAAGTTCGCCAAAAGTAAGGAGATAACCAAATTTATGAAACTACATTTTGTTAGGTATAGTCTAGCCGTTCTACCGGCATTCAAGTTTGCTTCACATTTTGAGATATTCGGCGGACCGACTTTCAATTATATGTATAGCAATGACACAGACAATAAAGAACGTTTCCCGGGCGATGCTGCAATAAGCCTTTGGAAATCATTTAATTCATCACGTTTGGAGCAAGGCTTTATCGGATTTACCATAGGTACGCAATACATTTTCTAATAAAACGGCAACAAACGCTACATAAAGGACTGAAATTCAATACATAAAACATAACCAGCCGAGACGGAAGCTATAGGCATACGTTCCTCCTCGGCTGGTTATGTTTTTTTCCTCGATTGGGCATGTTTTTTTAAGCTTAAAACGAGATGGATGTGGAACCGCCTATTGCAATGTGATTCATGTAATTCGAAAAGAAAGGCTTGTAAGGACTGGTAATGTTATAATCACAAAAAACATGCATCTCATAATTATGATTGATACGATATTTAACGGAGAGCCCGGTTCCTGCACTTATTCCATTAGACGACTTATATTCTACACCGTCAAATATTGTTTTTGTATATAATTGCCAACCGGCTAACAATTTGGTACCGACCGACCAATTCTTATTCAAAGGAAGAGAATAATAAACCCCGGGCGTAAAAGCTATTTCATCAATCGTTTCCCCATCTATCTCTTCATTATAGCAAATGTTAGAAGTCGTAAAACGTCCGCCTATACCCAAATTCGGTGAAAAGAAATACGCTCCTTCCAACCCCGTAATTCCACCGCCCAAATGTTGTTGCAACTGGGTACTTTTACATTTGTAATGGCCCAAGGGAAAATCATAGCCTAAATAGATACCGAAGAATGAAGGATTATCACTTTCCGATATTTTATCCTCACGGAAAGCCTTTTTATTGAGTCCCTTATCCTTATAAATAAGATCCGTCAAAAAATATCCCATCTGGGTGGACAATATGCCGATACCGGCACCGAACATCACATCACTGAGCCAATGCCTGTTATTTGCCATACGAAAGGTTCCCGTAAGAGCTGCCGATGTATAGGCCCCTACACTGATAAACGGGCTTCTCCATCCATATTCATTAGCCAGCATCGTGGCAGCCATAAACGCTGTAGCCGTATGTCCCGAAGGAAATGAATTCCGTGCCGAACCGTCGGGACGTGTACTTTTTACCGTATGTTTTAGGGCACCCACAGTTCCTGCCATCAAGGCTACGGAAAAAGCATCGGCGGTAAGCATTCTCCCCCATGAACTTTGCCCTTTCACACCACCCAATTTCAATCCCAGCATAACGGCAGCAGGCAAGAATTGAGAGTAATTATCCAATTGAGACTGGAATTTCGGCAAATAATCTTTTCGCAAGATACTAAACTCATCCTTATCACTCTCCACAAAAAGAGCTCCGATCATAATGGGAAAAGCAATATATTCAGCATTAACTAAATTTACCCTACTTAGTCTGTTTTTAGGCATGAAACCTGAAATTGAATCCTTATTACACTGTAATCCGGCAAGATGTAAATTCTCTTGAGCATGAATCCCTATGGTAATTAAAAACAAGACTCCCCCTAATAGTACTCTGTAAATGTTCTGTCTGATAGATATCATATATTATCTCATATATTATTTTCAATACAGAGCACAAAGATACATGTATTTCAATATGATTGTTCAATTTTTACCTTTTATTATCCATTATTACTATAAAAACACCTATTTACGAATTCAGAATAATGACGCCGGAATCCAATAAAAAAGTAAGATTGTATTGAACGATTTTCAATACAACCTTACCCTTATTTTAAACTAAAGAAAAATTCTATTGTTTTATCAATCTGACCATCAATACACCATGACCTGCAATGACTGTCTTAAGAGGTTGAGTTGTTGTTCCAATCTCCTTGTGTTTCCACAAATCACGAACTTTATATGTAGCAGCACGATCCAAAGCACTTAATTGATTCCAAATAAAATTGAAGTTACACGGATTTTCCGATCTGTTCAAGAAACAAACTGCCACATCACCGTTAGCCAATTTTTTGCCCCATACTTGCTGGTCACCAAAAGTCAGGAATAAATGAGCCTGAACACCTTTAGGATCCTGATTGATATCGATCACTTCTTTGTTTGTCAGAATAGCTTTTGTCTCTGCATCCATCGAGCGTAAATCATTACCGCTCATAAGCGGTGATGCAAACATGCACCACATTGACATATGCGTAATGTATTCCGTATTGGTCATACCACCATTACCTACTTCGAGCATATCCGCATCATTCCAATGACCGGGTCCGGCATAATGATCCAGTGGCGTCATTAAATCAATAATATTCAAGACACCGTTTCCACCCCAATCGGCTTTACATTCAAAATGATCCATGATATCACCCGTTGCTCTCCAAAGCTGGCCTATACCTTTAGCCCATAACCAAGGTTGGGTAGA
>CAZKSK010000234.1:0-4114 GCA_964555225.1 uncultured Bacteroides sp. | reverse complement strand
GGGGTTTATGTGTAGTATTTATGGAAGTACACAGATAGAAACACATCATGCCGTAATGAATAGTTTGTTGGCTACACGCGGTATGCAAGGAATGCTGAATACTGTATGGCTGATTCTTTGTGCAACTTGTTTTGGTGCTTGTATGACGGTAAGCGGTATGCTGAAAAGCATAACATCACTATTTACCTGTTTTACAAAAACGCGCGTGGGACTAGTTTCTTCTACGGTTACTTCCGGTGTATTTCTGAATGCAGTTGTAGCCGATCAGTATATGTCGATTATTCTTACGGCTAATATGTATAAGGATGTATATGACAGGGAGGGCTATGAACATCGATTGTTAAGCAGAAGTATAGAAGACTCTTCTACGGTAACATCTCCTTTAGTACCGTGGAGTTCCTGCGGAATGACGCAGGCTACCATATTGAATATTCCGACATTGACTTATTTGCCTTATTGTTTCTTCAATATCATTAGTCCGTTCATGAGTATTTTTATTTCGATTTTGGGATATAAAATTTATCGGAAAAGAATTACATTGAAACAGAGCGACTGATGATATGTAAATAGACTACTTATACGGCGTAATATCCTTGCCTACTCATTTCATAGACCTTATATTGTGTTATGACTATTTTATTGAGAGCTAAAGCCTTTTTGATATCCATTTTATAATGAATCTATTTTAATACAATATTGTTTAGGAGGATGGAAAATTATATATTTGCATCGTTATATGAATAATAATTAATTATAATGGATATAATACACAACATAGAGGAGAAGAAGGTGTGGACCGTAAAAGAAGGACACAAAGCATATGTAGAATATGAATTGAACAATGGAATGTTGAATGTTTTGCATACTGTGGTGCCTGAACCTTTGGAGGGACAAGGTATTGCATCACAATTAGTAAAATATGTTTATGATTATGCGCTTGAACATGGATTGAAACCTGCGGCTACCTGCACCTATGCTATTGCATGGTTACAAAGGCATCCGCAGTATGAAAAATAAATGGATGATTTCAAATGGACAGATTACTCATCGCGTCAGTTGCCTTGAAGTCAAAATCCGGATAATTATATAGCGGGAAGCGGGATTCGGTTTCGCTTTCTGTATAGTTCCATATAGATTGATAGTCTTCGATATTTTCTCCCATTTTATCCAGCTGCTGCAGATATGCGGAAACCGATTTATTTTCAACAATGTAAATTTCATTCATCTTGTCTATAATAGGACTATGGCGACGAGTTCGATCATGATTAAAGCAAAGAATTCGTTTCCCTTCGTCTGTTAATCCTATCATTTTGAAACTCATGCTTTTCCCTATTGCCGGAAGATTAAGGACGTTCCTGTCTGTCGCTAAAAAGGGTAATTTATGTCTCTTCATGAATTTATGCATAACATGAATGGCATCATCGTCTTTATTCAGATTGGTGAGAAGTTCATCAGCCTGCTTTGATGTAAGTTGACCGAAGACCTTTTCTTCTTGCCTTTCTTGTATTGATCGGCTGTTTGGGGTAAAAACTGCATAATTTTCATTAAATCCTTTTACTGAGAATGTATAATAGCATAAAATGCCCAAAGAATTGAGCGTTTTTCTTAATTTTGCAGTATGTCCGCGTCTTGATGCTGCAACTGTATATACTAATTGATTCGTTATAAACCAGCCGGCCGAAAGTATTTTTTTTATTGCATTTTTAGCTTCTGGAGTAACTTCTAAGGGTGATTGGAAATGAGTTTGTACTATAAATTGCTTGACTCCTACAGTCGAAGCTTTTTCTTTAAATTCTTTTAATACATCTACAAGTTCGTCATTGATTCTCATTGGAAGATATGCGAGTAATCTGCTCCCGAGACGTACACGTTGAAGTTCTGCATATTTTTCTCCTTCAGGTCTTTCCTGATTGGCTTTTTGTTTACGTTTCGCCATGAGATAAACAGCATTTAAAATATTTCTTAAAGTCTTGTTTTGGCTCATTAATGCATCTCCTCCGGTAATGAGAATATCTCTTAATTGAGTATCTTCTTCAAAATAAGTCATCAGGCGATGCAGTTTATGATTCCAAGTTTCTTTGGGCTTTAGACTTTCAAATTCGAAGTTCAGTCGTTTGCTTTGAAAATCATACATACGTTGGCAAGATGCGCAAAGTCCTCCACAGGCACGTCCCATGGTATCAGGTATAAGAATAGCTACTTCCGGATAACGGCGATGAATGTTATGTCCTCCCGGCAGAAGCCAGCCAGCCGCGTTCGGTTTCCCTTCTTCTACTATATCTTCCTTTTCCCAGGCACGAATGTTTCCGAAAGTTTCCACCAACTCCGGAGAATAAATAATATAACTTCGAATGGTCGCATCATCATATACGGTTCCTGTAATATCCAGTAATGACAAATAATAAGGGGTTGCAAAAAAGGGAATTCCTTTTTTATAGGCTGTTGATAGCAAGTACATGGTTGATGTGGATAAAGAATTTCCGAGAAAGCGGTTTAGTTCAAAGGGTGATTTTACTGCCATGGAAAGTTGAAAGCGTGGATCATTCCACCATAATTCTACTTGTTTGTATTTGTCATCGTAGTTCATATTTTCTGAAAATAAAAAACGTGAAGAAGTTGATTTTCTGTTTTTTATTTTTTCTATCAGTAAATGTATCATCCTTTCTTTATTGGTCTTTCTCATCTCTATTACTTTCTTGTCCAGACCGCATCGCCATCTTTTCATATTCAATTGTCCTTTTTTTGATGAAACATGTATTTGAGGGCTTTCCTGCAAGCGTTTTAATTGAAAGAAGAGATCAATAAACACATCTGTGTGAATTTCTTGTTTTTCAAGATTGTCTGTCAGAAATTGCCATAACAGTGTAATTGTATGGATAGAAATTTTTTCACCTGTAGACAATTCGTTAATTATTTGTCCGTCATATTGAATAAGTTGTAGTATCTGTTTGGAAGAATTGTTGTTATTACCTGAATGAATTTCATTTATTTTTTTTTCTAAAAGTGACTTAAAGACTTCGTTATTTTGACTGGATTGCACAATTTCTTCCAAATAGGGAAATTCTTTGAAATATAGTTGTTTTAGTTGTAATAATGTTACGGATAAAATTTTTTTAATCTTCATTGGCTTTTGTTCTTTGTTTTATGATAATATATTATTTAGTAGTTATCTTAAGCCACAAAATCTAGATAATCAAGAATTATTTCAAGATCTTTATTGAAACAAAAAAGGATATGACTGTGACGGATGAGTAAGCATTTCATTGCTAATATAGAAAAAATTAGCCAAAAAGAAATATTATCGAAACGTTACTTACGGTAATTTATATTCTATTATGATTCTGTTATCACACTTTTGGATAATTTTTTTCTTATTATTTAATAATAGATTATATTTTCTAATGATTGGATGTTGTTATGATGCGAAGGCTGTCCGAATTAATATAAGTAGAGAGCCATTCATGTAATTTCGTGTGTTCCTGATTTGTAAGTTTCTCCTTTTTTTTCAATCCGATAATAGCAATTGTGTATTTAACGTTGTCAGTTGTGTCTGTAGAAGCCTGAATAAAAGAAGACAATCCGAAGGTCTCGATTTGTGGGAATAAGACCTTGATTTGATTTCGAAGATTCAGATTTATTTCTTCATATTGAGTATAATCGCCAAGCTTTTTTTTAAGGGATTGAATCTCATCCGATTGTTCTTGTACTAGTCTGGTATAATTATTTTTTGTAATAGACATAGTGTTCACTTTATTATTAAGCAGCATAATACTGTCCGATTGTGAACCTTGAATAACTTGTAGTGAATATCCGGTTAGATTATAATTACTCATGTTTGACTGGATTTTTTTGATACTGTTGTCGGAAATGATTTTTCCTACAGCAACTACGCGAAGGGTATGAGTATCATTCATAACATCGTGATCTATAATCTGAGTCCCGTTTTTATTTAATTCTGATTTTATGAATTGATTTATATTTGTTTTAAAGATACTATTACGGATTATATTGAATGTGAAAATTCCTGCAGGAATCATTGTCAATATTACAATTATACCGATATACCGATGTACTTTTTTATAACGTTCCCTGCTTACTATTTTTTTATGTTCAA
>CAZKSK010000233.1:0-4120 GCA_964555225.1 uncultured Bacteroides sp. | reverse complement strand
TTTCCTTGACCAGTTTCCAGTCATCGGCGGGATAGATGCTGCTCGCCAGGAAGAGAAGAAAGAGGAGTACTGTGACTCCTCTTTTAGTCTTGATGGACCTTGTAATAATGTTTGTTTTTTCAAGTTTCCTAAAGCCTGTTGAGTTATTAAAAACAATACTCAGTATTCTCCCCTACCTTCCTCACTTTGATATACTAAATACATATTAAAAATGGGAACCACTACCAGTTGTACTATCCCAAATATTATCACGATGACCATCGATAGTATTGAACTAATAAAAATACTTGTTAAGAACAAAAAATAAAATAAAGATGCACTAAACAATGTTATTGCAGCAAATTCATTATCAGGTTCTTTTGATACCATATAAAACCAAGGACCTAAAGCCATACTCCACGACCATAACAGATAGGGCATATAACCTAATCCAATATTATCATTATAAAAATGGGAACAAACAAAAAACGCAAAAACACAAGTAGCAACAACTAATAAGTTTGAATAAAATTGAGCTATGAAGCCAATTCCATATTTTAGCACTTTTTTCTTTTCATTAATATGTAACACCAATCCTCCAATTAACATATTCGGAATCATTAATACTGACAATATCAACGAAGAAGTAAGCAGAAATAAGATACCAATACCGATCAATCCCCATTCTCCTAAAATTGCCAGCCAAATACCTCCGACAATACCAGCAGTAAAATTTAAGATAATAATCGGCATACCTAAAATATCTATTATTCTTTCTAACATAGTAATCTCCTTTCAAGTGTTTTTAATGGAATGAGAAAAAGCAATAACATCTTCAATTATCTTTCATAATAAGCTTTTTAATTTTTAATACTCTTCCAGAAATTTTTTGTGTCATCTTTATCGCTTCGTAATCATGAAATTCTTTGTTGATAAGGACATATTCATTAATCCGGGTCTTTTCCATGTCCTCACGCCACCCTTTCATCTTCTGGATTCATATCAGATTCATCTAAGTTCCATAATGAGTTTTCTTATCTTCGTAAAACTCAATGTAAATCTTGACTTGTCTATTTTTTTAAAAGTCAATAAATGCCATTATTATCCCCGCAAGTAATACTCCTACTAGTATTATCAAAACGATTTTAGCTGGCAGATCATGCTTTTTAATGATTGAGTAATTTTCTCGAAACACTAAACAAATAAATATAATAATCCCAGCAAATGCATGTAAAAACAACAATAATGTTAACCAAGGACTGTATCCGATGTTCTTTAGTCTTTTTATTGTTGAGATAATAAGAAATATGGCTGCTGAAATTACTAAAGCAGTTCCGATTAATAACTTTGCCATATTTTCTTCAGATAAAATCAGATATAACCCAAAAAAACTTACAGCTATTGTCACGATAAAGTTAATCAAATATCTAAATCTTCCAATACCAATTTTTTTGCTTTGAGTGGAATCATTGACATTCAGATTTTTGATATAATTAATATTATCTGTTTGTTCTTCATTGCTTGTTAGAAATTCGGGGTTTTTCATAATTGACTCCGTTGTAGATATAGATTGGTCTCTATTATCTCCCCCACTAGATATTCTTTTAGCATTATTTTTTTTTGATTTACGATAAATATTTATTGCAATCCAGATTGCTCCTCCAACTATTACAAAGAAAATTATTCCATAGATCTCATAAGAATCATCTGGCTCTTCTTCCCACTTGTTATGAATAACAACGCTATTTACCATTTTTTGAAATGTTAACCTTGTATTTCTCATTCTGTTTTTTGCTCTATTCTCGTATCCTTTTGCGTCAGCGACTAATGCCTGAAAACTAATTGCATTCTTTTTATAAATCATTAAATACAATATATTTTGGGTATATATTTCGAATTCTGCTCTTTCGCTATAGCTACTATATTCGACAATGAATGTTAAAAGCCCTTCTATTTTAGTCACTCTTTTATCAATAAGCTTAGCATTTTTTGGTATAAACTCTTTAGCAACATCAAAATCAAATGTTTCATCAAAATCATTTTCATCAATTAACTCATACGCCTTTGCTACATATCCAGGAATTTCTCTTACATAAATCATAAAAATCGATAGCCTTGACGGGCTTATGAATTTTTGTACAATGTGTGGACGATCACCTTCTTCTGCTTCCCAATCAGAAGGATACTTCATCGTTATCTTCAATCCATTGGCTTTAGGATGGTTTTCAGTACTATATGTCAAGTATCCATCATCTGAGTTGGTACTTTGTGCTAGACTAATTTGCGTAAAAATAGTTAAGTACATAAATAAGTATAAGATGAAAGATAATTTTTTCATTTATCTCCTCTTTTTGAATTCTAACCTATCGTTTAGATTATAGCACAGAAAGTTATAAGTGCAAAGAAAGTTAATCTATCTTTTTTTGATAAAATAAATCATTTTCCTTGGTGTGAATTTAAAGACGATGACGATAAGAATCCCTCCTCACTCAGTGGCTCGGGAATGAATCGTAAGTGTGAATTAGAGTATTTTATTTGTTGATGACACGAAACTAATTGATTTGCTGAGTGTGGGAACACCTGTCCAGTAGTTGAATATTTTGAGTGCCCCTCTTTTTCATTGAATATTGTTATATTTTATCATTATAATCAATCAATATTTTCCTCGTTGTACTAAAAGACATTGCGAAAAGTTTATATGCATACCCACCTAATAATAAGTTTTCGAATATGTTACCGGTTATTATTACAGGACCGTTTTGTTCTCTACCCAAACAAAACTGTGGGAACTCAAGAGATAATTCTTCATAAAATGGGCGCCAATTATGCTTATTAATTTCGGTTATATTATTATTTAGCATATTAAAATAAACCTCACCTCTTTGGTCACATAATCTATCAACATCCCGCGATTTTGAGTATTTATATGAATCGAACTGTTGAAGTATCATATATTTTCGTTTTCTATCTCCTGGAGAAAATTGGATTCCTAATCTGTGTGCGACAATAATTAGTATAGTAAGCTCTCTTTTTTGATTTTTATCTTTAGTTTCAATTGATTTTACCATAGAAAAACAATTATCACTAATCATTTTCGCTAAATTAATTATTTCATCATTTTTTGTATTTTGTTCAGCTTTATCAGTATCTACAATAGTATTGTGGTTTACTTTATTCTGTTTAGGTTCTGTTTTCTTATAAATAATAATTGATATCAATATTATCATAATAAACCCTACGAGTAATAGTGAACCATCCATCGATGAATCATCAGAGTGATTTCTTATTTCATTATGGATATTTATACTATTTATCATATTTAAAAAAACAGGTTTCAGAGATCGCATTCTCTGCTTTACAACACTTTTATTTGAGTCTAAATCTGCTACTGAACCCATTATCATTACGATGTTATCATTAAAGAAAAAAACACATGTAACATATTCACAATAAAAATAATAGCCTGAATCCTCAATGCTGAAATTATACTCCACCAATGCAGCTGGAAGTCCAGATATGGCAGTAGTAGATTTCTTCGTGACTTTCGCATTTGCCGGCAAATATTTTGAAAGCAAACTCGAATCAAATTGATTTGCAAATTCCTTCATATCTTCTTCACTTGTTGTTGCATTTTCAAGTTCGCATTCCGCAATATAGATCATTATTGATTTATCGTTTGATATATTTGAGAATTTTTGGACAATATGCGGTAAATATCCTTCTTCTTTTTCCCAATTAGAAGGATACTTCATCGTTATCTTCAATCCATTAGCTTTTGGATGATTTTCAGTGCTATATGTCAAGTATCCATCCTCTAAGTTGGTACTTTGTGCTAGACTAATTTGTGTAAATAAAGTTAAGAACATAAATAAGAATAAGATGAAAGATACTTTTTTCATTTATCTCCCCTTTTTGAATTCTACCTATCGTTTAGATTATAGCACGGATTGTTGTAGGTACAAGGAATGTTATGTTGTTTTGAATATCAAGCTAAAAAGATGTTATTGGACATAATACTAAATACAAGATTTTAATCCAGCATCTCATTCAACTACGCAAGGAGTCCAGTTGAGTGCTGGGCGCGATCCCTTACTATTACTCAATATCGTATCTTCAAAAATACTATTTATTTTTTCTTTAA
>CAZKSK010000232.1:0-4135 GCA_964555225.1 uncultured Bacteroides sp. | reverse complement strand
AATCATAAAACCTGAAATTTAATCTTTTATAGATTCAGCAATTTTCATAGTGTGGTTCAAACACTAACATTTTGAACAGTTTTATACTATGACTATTTTTTTTGAATAGCAAAGAATAAGTTATAAAATGCAATACAAACTTCACCTCTAAGAACAGGAGTTGTAAGCTCTCTTTGATCATAAAGCCAATTTGTAGTGTCCAGTTTATATTTCCGAAATGGATCTGCAATATTTTCGGCTGAGTTGGATAATTTACAACTTAATACCAAGCTTTTAAGTAAATTGGCAAAATCTCCAATAGTTACGTTATCAAAGTTATCAGGTCTATTAAATGATAAATCTGAGTCTAACAATTGATGTAATATTTGAAGAAAATCATTTAATTCACTATTTTCTATTGGCTTCATAGGTTCTGCATTGTAAGAACTAAAAATCCCTTTTGTACCCCAGAACTGGATTGCCTTAAATGCTTTATCATTTCGATCCATATCTTCAAAATATGATATTATTTGGCGATTTTCCAGCAGTATTTCTTGAAGTTGATTAATCGGAACATCTTTAAAATTAATCTTCGCTTTGCAAGCCATGTGGGCGGCAATCCCAGCCGCCTGTCCTATTCCCATCCAAAGAGGCTCCATTCGAATTGTTGAGAAAGCAATGTGAGTAGTAGAGGCCGCAACAGGAACAATTAGATTTTCTATTTTTTCCGGTATTAATATTCGATATGGAATTTGGTAGGGAGAAATCTCAAGTAACCCAATATAACCTTCCAGAACTTTTTTATCTTTCGAAGCCTCTTTTGATACCGGGAAACTGTCGATTGGAAACTCTCCACTTATAATGCTATCGTAAAAAATGTTGTTTCGTCGGGAGTCCTTCTGCAATCTAACATCATTTTCCGATAAAGTATAACCTCCCTTTAACCGTCTGCCTTCTCTTACATACAATTGCCATGGAAAATACTCGTTATCTGTAAATTCATCTAACGGGAGATTGTATTTACGAGCCATTGACCGATGCTCTTCTGGAACTTCATGATCGTTCTGAACAAAATAAAGTAATCCCAATGCAAGAGCACGATGCTTTTTGAATATTTCTTCCCTCTCTTTCCAATTTGAATCGAGATATGTATAATTTTCTTCAACAAAAGGAAATCCTAAAGGCCTTGGATTTATATTTACATCAAACTTTTTATTAGGGATACGGGCAAAAGAAAATACCCTCATTATTGTATTAAAATGTTCCGGGTAATATCCATGACCTTCTCTAAAAACTTTTGGCGGTCCTAATCTCCCTTCTCTCAAATCCTCCAAGTATTTCAAATAATTTTCTCTATTATATCCTTCCGGCGGATTTGTCATTACATAACTATTTTCCGGATCTTCAGTAAGACATAAACGATAAGTATAAGCAGGCAATTTATTATCCGCCTCTCCTGTGCTTCCTTCTAAAAAACACATATCATCAAAGTCGAAGAAAATTCTACCTGCATGTTCTTCATCAAATTCACTTTTTGCCTCACGTCCGACTCTGTATTCAGCGCCAGACAAAGCACATAAGTCACCCTCATAAGTTGCATCAATATATTTTTGAGCCTTTACTGTTTTGATTTCTGTGTTGCTTCGGTTTTTGAAAGAGACGGAGGAGATTTTGTTTGATTCCGTTTTTACACTTTCAATCTGGTGATTGAGCAAAAGTGTAACATTCTTATTTTCGTCTATCATTTGGTTGAACACATATTCTGCTACTGATGGTTCATAGTAGTAACCATCTTTACAAAGCTTAACGTTCTCCGAATCTTCTCCATATTTATCGACATAATACTTAAATACTCTTTGAGTAAACTCTTTAAATATTCCGTCAATTGCATCTCTCTTTTCAATATCACTTTTACCTAATCCGCTGGTTGACATCCCTCCTATGTGCTTATGATATTCGGAAAGCAATACTTTTGCTCCTAAGCGACCTGCAGATAGTGCTGCCATAATCCCGGAGGGAGTAGCGCCCACAACCATTATATCAAATACATTCAAATTTTCTTGCATAATCGTATATTTTAATAATTTTCAAAATGTTAAATAAATCTTCATGATTGAATATTCCGCCTCATTGTCCATACGGTAAGTCCTTCACCCGGTTTATTCTTCTTTCCCCGAATAATACCAATTGTGTATGCCAGTATAATAAAGGTTCCATTTACCAAGGCAATTACCCAATAACTATGAAACTTGATAGTTAAAGACGGTGGCAGAACTCCCAGAAGACAAAGCCCTAAATAAATATTGACCAATACTGCCACAATTAGAGCTATTGTAGCCGATAAGTTATCTACAGCTTCGGTGAAAAATCCCATCAAAAAGAGACCCATAAGGCACCCGCCAAAAACACTAGTTACAATAAGGCTTATATCATTCATACTTTCTTTGTTCATTAAGCTAAAAGAAATAGCTCCTATTATTACGAATACCGTTACTGCAATTACTATTACATGTGCCGCCTTAAAATAGTACGAGTCATGACGATTTTTCGCCAGCCATGGTTTCATCAAATCAATTACTGTTACTGTTGAGATTGCATTTAATCCTGAGTCCATTGTACTCATTGATGCAGCAATGACAGCAGAAATAATAATTCCTGTTATAACCGGTGGTATTTCTGTAAAGATAAAATAGGGCAGTACCTGATCTGCTTCCAGTCCTGCCACGATTGGATTTGGGTTCACGAAGTAAAAAACGAATATACCCGTACCCACCAGAAAAAATAATATCCACATAGGTAAAGCAATCATAGAATAGATAATCGTAGCCTTTCGGGCTTCATGCGTTGAACGGGCTGAAACATAGCGCTGAACCATATTTTGGTCTCCTGCAAATATCCCAAGCCAGTTAATTATGCCAAGAATCAACATGGTATAAAAAGTCCTTTCACTAAGCTTAAATCCCATATCCCCAAGGCTAAATTTATTATGGGCTTTACCAACTTCAAAAATCTGGGAAAATCCACCTGGAAGATCGAAAGAAACCCAAAGAATGCAGATAACTCCACCTAAAATCAAAATTAAAGCCTGCAGAACATCAGTCCATATTACAGCCTCAATCCCTCCCATAACCGTATAAAATCCAATAAAAATTCCAATAGCAATAATAACCCAAACAATGGAAAGTCCTGTTAAAAACTGAATTACAAGAGAAACAAGGAATAAGATCTGGGCCATTCTGATAAGTTGTAAAATAATGAAACTAATGGTTCCATACATCCGTGGGACAACTCCATACCTTTCTCCCAGATATTCGAATGCAGATGTTAATTTTCCCCTTCTAAAAAATGGGATGAATATGAAAATTGTGAGAACTGCAACAAAGGGAACAACCAAATTTACCGTCAATTGGCGCCAGTCTAAAATATATGCTGCTGCCGGCAATGCAAGGAATGTTGCAGAACTTACTATTGTACCAAGCATAGATAGGCCAATCACCCATCCGGAAAAAGATCTGTTTCCAACGAAATAATCCTCTGTTGTACGATTTCGTTTTGAAAAATAGACGCCAGCACCTATCATTATTAATAAATAAATTAGTACTGTTACTATATCAGCAGTATGAATTGTAATTTCCATATTAATTAAAAAATTTAGTTTTCAATATCATTAATCCATTCTTGATATTTACTTCTGAGTTGCTCCGCCTCTTTGTTATAGATATTTATTAGATTGTTACTTTCGGTCGGGTCCTGATTAAGATTAAACAGATACCTATTCCCTCCCTTTTCGGAATATTTCCATTGCCCCTTTCGCACCGCAAAAGCTTTGGTGTTGGTATATGAATTATTAAATCTCCAGAAAAGTATTCGTTCCGGGAAGTTTTCGTCTCTGTCAAAAACTGAACTAAAATCAATTCCGTCGAATGAAATATTTTCAAGATCTACTAATCCTGCAAGGGAAGCAAATGTTGGAGCAATATCCATTGTCATAGTTAAGGCATTAGTCACTTTCCCTGCTTCTATTTGCCCTGGCCAATTTGCAATTGCAGGTATCCGGTGTCCGCCTTCGAAAAGCTCACCCTTTTCACCCCGATACGGATAATTACTCCCTACCCAGGAATAAGCTCCGTTATCTGGGGTAATAAAAATTAATGTA